>NZ_CP081495.1:903898-1205198 GCF_025919725.1 Flavobacterium agricola
GCCAGCAGAATTTAAACAATTTACTTTAAAAGCTGCATTTTATCAGGAAGGACAAAAAATTATTGCTAAAATTCCTTATCACTCTCAAACCAGCGGTTACATAACAGCTTGGATAGATTTGAATGGGGATGGTAAGTTTGGAAGCAATGGTCCAGAAACGATTAAAATAGCTGGAACAGGTGGTTTTTCAAGAAGTAACGATTCGCATTTTGAATTTGCTTTTGCTACTATTTCACCAAACCAAAACGGAATTGCAACTTTAGAATGGACAATTCCTGAACAAAGAACGCAACGTAATACGTTTGTTCGTTTACGAATTGCAGAACAATTCAACGAAATTTCTAGCCCTATTAGCGCTGCCATAAACGGCGAAGTAGAAGATCATAAAATATACATTATAGCACCTGCGGTTACCAACCCGGTACTAAAAAGTAATGCTAAATAAAAAAAGGTTCTCGTAACGAGAACCTTTTTTTATTACCCTATTTTAACACCTAACAACTTATAAAATTCTTTTAAAATTGCCGGATGCCCAGGCCAAGCTGGTGAAGTAACTAAATTCCCATCAACAACAGCCTGATCTGCCGCAATATCAACATAAGTTCCACCTGCCAAAGTAACTTCAGGTCCAACCGCAGGATAAGCTGTAAGCTTTCTGCCTTGAATTACTTGAGCTGCAGTTAAAATCTGAATACCGTGGCAAATAGCAGCAACGGGTTTATTTGTATTAAAAAAATGTTTAGTAAAATCTAAAACCAGTTTGTTTAAACGAATGTACTCTGGTGCACGACCGCCGCAAACATAAAGCCCGTCATAATCTTCAACCTTAACATCGGTAAACGTTTTGTTTATAACAAAATTATGCCCTCGTAATTCTACATAGGTCTGAAATCCAACAAAATCATGTATTGCAGTTGCAATCGTATCGCCTTTTTTCTTATCTGGGCAAACAACATCAACCTCTACTCCTACCGCTAACAACGCTTGGTAAGGCACCATAATTTCATAATCCTCTACAAAATCGCCTGCTAGCATTAGTACTTTTTTGCTCATATTTTATTATTTTAGTGATTAGATATTTTAAATATAAGCAATAATAATGAAACAAAAACCAAATATTACTTGGCAAGATTTTGAAAAAGTTGATATACGCGTGGGTACAATAAAAGCTGCAAAAATTTTTGAAAAGGCAAAAAAGCCAGCATTTCAGCTAGAAATTGATTTTGGTTCAGAACTCGGCATCAAAAAATCATCAGCGCAGATTACTGATTTTTATATGCCCGAGCAGCTAATTAACCAACAAATAATTGCTGTTATTAATTTTGACCCCAAGCAGATTGCTAATTTTATGAGCGAATGTTTGGTTTTAGGCATTTTAAATCAATCCAATCAGGTAACATTAATACAACCTAATTTAAAAGCGAATAATGGCGATTGCATTGCATAAGCTTATAAAAATTGTACTTTTGCAAAAAAACAACTATGAACATTAAGCTTTTAGCGATAGGCAAAACAGATCATAAAGCGTTACAAGCTTTGATTGATGAATATACCAAGCGCCTTTCTTTTTACATAAAATTTGATTTAGATATAATTCCGGATATAAAAAACGTTAAAAACTTATCTGAAAAACAACAAAAAGAAAAAGAAGGCGAACTTATTTTAAGCAAAATAGCACCTACCGATCATTTAATTTTATTAGATGAAAACGGCAAAAACTTCAGCTCGGTTGCTTTTGCTGATGAATTACAGAAAAAAATGAACGCCGGTATTAAAACCTTAGTTTTTGTAATTGGCGGACCTTACGGATTTTCGGACGAGGTTTACCAGCAAGCTAAAGGTAAAATTTCTTTATCAAAAATGACTTTTTCTCATCAAATGGTGCGTTTATTTGTTATTGAACAAATTTATCGTGGTTTTACCATTTTACGTAACGAACCGTATCATCATCAATAAAATCAATTAAAAAGCTTTTAAGCCCTAAAAATATAATTATGAGTACAACTTGGTATGAATGTAAAGTAAAATACAGAAAATTAGATGATAATGCTGTACAAAAATTAGTTAGCGAAATATATTTGGTTGATGCCATGTCGTACACCGAAGCCGAATCTAGAATTAGCGAAGAAATGAGCGCTTATGTTGGTGAAGAATTTAAAATTACAACAATAAAAACTGCAAATTTTTCAGAAATTCATCCGTTCGAAAATTCCGATCGTTGGTTTAAATCTAAAGTTTCATTAATTGCTTTTGATGAAGAAAGCGGTAAAGAACGTAAGTCTAATTTATACATTTTAGTTCAGGCAAATGATGTAAAAGAAGCTTTTGATAATACAACTGAAGTAATGAAAACAACGTTAGGAGAATATAGTATTCCAGCAATCTCAGAATCGCCGATTGTAGATGTTTTTCCTTATTTTAGTGGAACTGAAAAAGAATTAGAACAAGTAGAGCGCTTTAATGCTATAAAAGCTTCTAAACCAAAAGTTGAAATTGATAATTACGTGCAAGAAACTACTGCCGATTTATTAGCTGCAGAAAATCAATAAATCTTAAAAAGATTAAACCATAAAAAAATCCTTTAAATTAATATTTAAAGGATTTTTTTATTAATAAACCATTTCTGTTGTGGCAATTCGCACATTGGGCAAACTAATTTTTGTTAAGTTAAGCTTGGTTTGCAAATACGTTTCAAAGGTTATATTTTTATCAAAAGCCAAAGATAAAACGACAGGTTGCTCAGGAAATTTTTGATTTAAAACAGCATTAATCTGCTTTAAATCAACTAATTCATCAGCTAAAAAAACAGCTCCGTTTTTATCTATTGTTAAAATTTGGTTTGTTCTTGCATTTTCTTGCAGATTGGGTTTTGCACCTAATTCGTAAACCACATGTTCAATGGGCATAAATGCTACGGTTTTGGCAACAGTATCCATGTAGGTATAAAAATTAGGCATCATTTCTTCGGCCGCTTTTTTGTACTTTTTATCTTGTAAGCGTTTAACTTCCGGAATTACTAAATACAAAGGCAAGCGCTTATCAACCTCAAATAACCAATTGGTTTGCGTTATGGTTGCATCATCTTTTACATCAATTTGTACAGAATCGTTTTGTAGGTTGTACAACATAGCAATGTTAGAATAATCGGCCATTTCGGTAAGTAAAGTTACGTCAGATTGCGGCACGTAAATGGCTTGTTTTTTGCAACTTGCTAAAACAAGTAAGCCAAGTAAGCTATAAAATAGTTTCATGTTTTATGGTTTGGTTTACTAATTTAATACATTCTACCGCTTCTTTAACATCGTGAGCTCGTAATAATTTAGCACCTTTTAACAAAGATATGGTATGTAAAACCGTTGTGCCGTTTAATGCTTCGGCTGGTTTTGTGCCTAAAAATTTATAAATCATTGATTTACGAGATAATGCCGAAAGAATTGGATATTCTAAGATATGAAAAACATCTAAATTATTTAGCACTTCGTAATTCTGATCGGTTGTTTTAGAGAAACCAAATCCCGGATCAATAATAATATCGGTTATTTGATGTGCGTGAGCTGCTGCAATACGTTCTGAAAAATACTGAATCATTTCTTTAGTAATGTCTTCATATTGATGCAAATCTTTCATGGTTTGCGGGTTACCACGCATGTGCATCATAATATAAGGCACTTTGTTTTTACCAACTACAGCCAACATATTATCATCTAACAAACCAGCAGCAATATCGTTAATTATAGCAGCACCGGCATCAATGGCAGCTTGGGCAACTTGTGCACGAAACGTATCTATAGATAAAACCGCCTCCGGAAAACGTTGTGTTATAGCGCTAACAATTGGTATTAAACGTTCTATTTCTTCTTGTTCCGAAACAAAAACCGCATCCGGACGTGAAGAATAAGCGCCAACATCAATAATTGCAGCACCTTCAGTTAACATTTTTTCGGTTTGGTTTAAAAAATCAGCATCCGATTTGTACTTTCCACCATCAAAAAACGAATCCGGGGTAATGTTTAAAATTCCCATTACTTTTGGCTCGTCAAAACTCATTAGTTTTCCTTTGCAATTTATTGTTGTTCTCATTTTATATTGGGTATTCGTAATCTTAATATTGTATTTGTTTTTCTAAATCGTTACTTTTGAAAAAAGTTGTAACAAATATACGTAATGAATAACACATCTGCCGAATATGATCAGGTAATTCAGGCTTGCCGCGATTTATATACTAAAAAATTAAAAGATTATGGTTGTGCATGGCGCATTTTTAGATTGCCATCATTAACCGATCAAATTTTCATTAAAGCGCAACGCATCAGAAGTTTGCAAGAAAACGCGGTGCGCAAAATTGATGAAGACGAAACGGCAGAATTTATTGGCATTATTAATTATTCGGTAATGGCATTAATTCAGATTGAAAAAGGTTATGCCAATCAACCCGATTTAAGTAATGAAGAAGCGACTGATTTGTACGACAAAAACATTGCTATTACCAAGCAACTAATGTTAGATAAAAACCACGATTATGGCGAAGCTTGGCGCGATATGCGAATTAGCTCTTTAACCGATATTATTTTACAAAAAATTTTACGCGTAAAACAAATAGAAGATAATCAGGGTAAAACGCTTGTTTCTGAAGGCATTGATGCCAATTATCAGGACATGATTAACTACGCCGTTTTTGCTTTAATTCATTTAGGTTTTAACAAACAATAATCCCAAATTCATTATGAAAGTACTAGTTAAGTTTGCACAATATTTTGTTGGAATTTTATTTATAATTTCTGGTTTAATTAAATTGAACGATCCGGTTGGTTTTTCGTTTAAACTAGAAGAATATTTTTCGGAATCGGTTTTAAACCTTCCTTTCCTCATTCCATTCGCTTTACTATTTGCCGTAGTTGTTGTAATTTTTGAAATTGTTTTAGGGGTTGCCCTACTATTAGGTTACAAAGCCAAATTGGTAAATTGGTTGTTATTGGGGCTAATTGTGTTTTTTACCTTTTTAACGTTTTACTCAGCTTATTTTAATAAGGTAACCGACTGCGGTTGTTTTGGAGATGCCATAAAACTTACTCCGTGGGAATCATTCACAAAAGATATTGTTTTATTGGTACTAATTTTAATTTTAATGGCAGGTGAAAAATATATAAAACCAGTATTAGATAATGTTCAGGCTTTATTTACTATTTTTATTTCGTACACAATTTGTTTATTTATTGCATATTACGTTTTAAATCACCTTCCTATTACCGATTTCAGAGCGTATAAAGTTGGAACCGATATCGCAAAGGGAATGGAGATTCCTGCAGATGCACCAAAAGATGAATTTGAAATGACTTTTGTTTACAATATTAACGGAGTTGATACGCCAATTAGTTATAATGAAATGATGAGCAACGGTGTGCCAGAAGGTGCAACATTTGTTTCTAGCGAATCAAAACTAATTAAAAAAGGATACGAAGCGCCTATTCACGATTTTTCAATCGAGAAAGATGGACAAGATTATACTGAGCAAGTTTTAAATCAGGACAAAGTTGTTTTATACACGGCTTATGATTTAACAAAATCAGATGAAGAAGCTTTAGTTGCTTTAAACGATTTTACAAAACAAGCCCAAGAAAAAGGATATCAAGTTTTAGCTTTAACCGCTACTAACGACGAGAATATTGCTAAAATTAAAAACAATTTAAAACTAACGTACGATTTTTATTTTTGCGATGGTACAACCATAAAAACCATTGAACGTGCAAATCCAAGCATTGTAGTTTTAAACAAAGGTGTAATAATGGATAAAAAACACTTTAACGATTTAGATCAAATTAATCTGTAATTTAAAAAAACTTGATTCGTTATCTATTTAAAAAATGCTGTTATGCAATGGTTACCTTATTCGGGGTTGTAACAGTAATTTTTTTACTGTTTAACGTTTTACCTGGTGATCCGGCACGAATGATGTTGGATCAGAATGAAAATTCTGAACAATTAGCGCGAATACGAAAGAACTTAGGGCTTGATAAACCTGTTTTTACACAATATGTGTATTATTTAAACGATCTATCTCCTATTTCTTTTCACAGCAATGATGCCGAAAATTATACCCATTTGGCACCAAATAAATATCAAGTTGCGGCTAAAATTAATTTAGGAGCAGGAAACTTGGCTTTAAAAGCACCTTATTTACGCGAAAGCTTTCAGAAAAACGGTAAAAAGGTAAGTCAAATTATTGCAGATACGTTGCCTAATACTATAATATTGGCATTTTCTGCCATTATTATTGCTGTGATTATTGGCATTGCATTAGGTATTGTTTCTGCCCTTTATAAAAACACATGGCTCGACAAAACCATTGCTGTAATAAGTACTTTGGGCATGAGCGTTCCGTCTTTTTTTGCAGCTATTTTATTTGCTTTTGTTTTTGGTTATTTGTTGCATGAAACTACAGGCCTAAACATGAGCGGAAGTTTGGTTGAAGTTGACGATTTTGGAGAAGGAAAACACCTAGCATGGAAAAATTTAATTTTACCCGCAGTTGTTTTAGGCATTCGCCCGTTAGGCGTTGTAATACAATTGATGCGAAATTCGCTGTTAGAAGTTTTATCTTTTGATTATATCCGAACGGCTAAGGCCAAAGGCCTTTCTAACAAACAAATCGTTTTAAAACATGCGCTCAAAAACGCTTTAAATCCGGTAGTTACGGCTTTATCTGGTTGGTTTGCTTCTATGTTAGCTGGCGCGGTTTTTGTTGAGTTTATTTTTGGTTGGAATGGTCTCGGCAAAGAAATTGTAGATGCCTTAAATACCTTAGATTTGCCTGTAATTATGGGTGCCGTTTTAATAATTGCAACCACATTTATTATCATAAATATATTGGTAGATATTATTTATGCTTACTTAGATCCTAAAATTAAATTAGAATAGAACATGAAAAAGAAATTTATACTTTTAAGCTTTATATTACTAAGCGCAGTAACCGTAGCACAAACTAAATTTAACGAAACTGCGTTAAATTATAAAATGGAGCTTTTAGATGGTAAAACGCAAACCTTTAAAAAAATATTAAATAAGTACAAAGGCAAAACCGTTTTAATTGATGTTTGGGCTTCTTGGTGCCCCGACTGTATTAAAGGTTTGCCAAAACTAAAAGAATTACAAGCACAGCACCCAGAGGTGGTTTATTTATTTTTAGATTTAGATAAAACCCAAGATAAATGGAAAGCTGCTATTGAAAAATACGATATTAAAGGCGAACATATTTATGCCGAAGGCGGAATGAAAAGCGAATTTGGACAAGCAATTAAATTAGATTGGATTCCGCGCTACATTTTAATAAACAAAAAAGGAGATATTGAAGTTTTTCGCGCTATAACCGCTGATAACGAAAACTTAGAAACGACATTAAACAAATTAAAATAATGCCAAAAAAAATTATAGCAGGAAACTGGAAAATGCACAAAACTGCACCACAAACTGCAAAGTTTTTAGACGAATTAATTAGCAAATTACCATTTACCGAAGCACAAGTTGTTGTTGCACCATCATTTGTAAATTTAGCTGAGGCAACTGCTTTAACTAAAAACACAAAAATTACGGTTGCTGCTCAAAACATGCATCAAGCAGAAGCTGGTGCTTATACCGGCGAAATTTCGGCACCTATGTTAACTGCTGTTGGAGTAAATACGGTAATTTTAGGTCATTCTGAAAGACGTCAATATTTTGGTGAAACCGATGGCAATTTAGTTGCTAAGGTTGACAGTGCCATGAATCATGATATGACCGTTATTTTTTGCATTGGTGAACAATTAGCCGATCGTAACAAAAACAATCACTTTAACGTGGTTGAATACCAATTACGTGACGGACTTTTTCATTTAGATAAAAAATTCTGGAAAAATATTGTTGTTGCTTACGAACCGGTTTGGGCTATTGGTACTGGCGAAACAGCTACGCCAGAACAAGCACAAGAAATGCACGCTCATATTCGTGGGGTTATTGCTAAAAGCTATGGTGCAGATTTGGCTAAAAACGTTTCTATTTTATACGGCGGAAGCGTAAAACCAGAAAATGCGCAGTTAATATTTAGCAAACCTGATGTTGATGGTGGTTTAATTGGTGGAGCAGCTTTACAAGTTGACGATTTTATTGCCATTATAAATGCTATATAACAAATCACTCAAAAAAATAGTAAAAAACGCGCGATTGTTTTGCGCGTTTTTTTAATTAATTTAGCATTATGATTACAGTAAACATAATAGGTTCTGGCAATGTTGCTACGCATCTAATAGCTACCATTTTACAAGAAAATGAATTCGTAATTCAAAAAGTTTATGCCCGTCGTGCATATATGTTAGAAGGCTTACTTAGCTTTTCTAAAATAACATCGCGTATTGAGGAACTAGAACCGGCCGACATTACCATTATTAGCGTTTCTGACGATGCCATTGCCGAAGTTTCTTCGCAATTACCATATAGCAATCAATTTGTGGTTCACACCTCAGGTAGTTCTGATATTTCGGTAATTGATTCTAAAAACAACGCAGGCGTTTTATATCCGTTACAAACATTTTCAAAAACAAAAAAAATAAACTTTAAAGAAGTTCCGTTATGCATCGAGTCGGCTAAAATGCCAAACTTAATTTTACTTAAAAAAGTTGCGGCGCTTTTATCTGACAAAGTTTATATAATTAGTTCTGAACAGCGTAGAAGCATTCACGTAGCTGCGGTTTATGCATCAAATTTTGTAAATCACATGTATCATTTGGCACATGATATTTGTACAGAAAAAAATATTCCGTTCGAAATTTTAATGCCTTTGATACAAGAAACAGCTCAAAAAATTAAAACATTATCACCGAAAGATGCACAAACCGGTCCGGCAAAACGTCAAGATAAAAAAACCATTTTAAGCCATTTAGAAGTGATAAATCAGCCTTTACAAAAAGAAATATATACCTTACTAACAAATTCTATTATAAAAAGTAATGTCTAAAAGTTATAAAGAAATCATGAACCAAATTTCTACATTCATTTTTGATGTAGATGGAGTTTTAACAGACGGAAAAGTACATGTTACCACTAACGGAGAAATGCTTCGTATTATGAGCATTAAAGATGGTTATGCTTTAAAAACCGCTATTGATGCAGGCTATAAAGTTGTAATTATTTCGGGCGGAAGCAATGAAGGAGTAAAAATACGATTGCAAAACTTAGGCGTTACCGATATTTTTTTAGGTACAGCAAATAAGGTTGCAACTTTTGAAGATTATATTAAAAATCATGAAATTAAGCCTGAAAATTGCTTGTTTATGGGCGATGACATTCCGGATTTTAAAATTATGAACTTGGTTGGTTTACCAACATGTCCGCAAGATGCTGCCCCCGAAATAAAAGCAATAAGCAAATACATTTCACATATTGCTGGTGGTAACGGCTGCGCGCGCGATGTAATTGAACAAGTTATGAAAGTGCAAGGCAAATGGATGAAACAATTTGATGCCCAATACGATTAAACCACGTTATGAAATATTTAAATTTAATTCGATATAAAAACTTAGCTATAGTTGCCTTAATGCAAGCTGTATTTCACTTTGTTTTTATTAAAAACCAAACCGATTATGTTGCGCTAAGCAATTTGCAATTTGTGGTACTAATATTAGCTACCTTATGCATTGCTGCCGGTGGTTATATAATTAATGATATTGAAGATCAGCAAACCGATGCAATTAACAAGCCTTATAAAAAATATGTTGGCACTTCAATTTCAGAAAATATCGCTTTTTATTTATATGTTTCGTTTACCATTGTAGGTGTTGCATTAGGGTATTATTTAGCAAATTTAATTGGCAAAAATTCATTTGTTGGTTTTTTTATTATTACCAGCATGCTGTTGTATTTGTATGCAACTTGGCTTAAAGGCATTCCGGTTATAGGCAATTTGCTAGTTGCTTTTTTATTAGCTTTAAGCGTGCTAATTATCGGCTTTTTTGATATTTTACCTGCTACCTATTCTGGGAATTACCAACAACAACGGTATTTGTTTTCGGTTATAATAGATTTTGCTGTTTTTGCATTTATTATCAATTTTATTCGAGAAGTATTAAAAGATATTGAAGATGTAAATGGCGATTATAATGCAGGTATAAAAACATTACCGGTTATTTTAGGCATTTCGCGTACAGCAAAAATTCTTGCTTTTGTTACCGGATTAGCCATTTTAATTTTACTTTATTATGTGTTGCTAAACTTTTCGGCGGTTCCGTTAGTTTTGGCTTATGCCCTACTATTTTTGCTAGCACCCTTTATTTATTTTTTCATCAAACTCAATCAAGCAAAAAAAACAAGTGATTTTAGTACATTAAGCCGTGTTTTAAAACTTATTATGCTGTTTGGTATTTTAGCATTGGTTGTTATTCAATTAAATTTTCATTTTAATGCCCAATAAAAATTTTATTCTAGCTTCTGGATCTCCCAGAAGGCAACAATTTTTCAAAGATTTTGGAATTCCTTTTACCATTTGTGTTAAAGAAGTAAACGAGGTTTATCCTCCCCATTTACAAGCCCACGAAATAACTACGTACTTAGCCGAATTAAAAGCTAGCGTTTTTACCGATTTAAACGAAAATGATGTAGTTATAACCAGCGATACGTTAGTTTGGCATCAAAACAAAGCTTTAGGAAAACCTAAAGATACTACAGAAGCTTTTGCCATGTTACAAGCTTTAGCCAACAATACGCATCAAGTAATTACATCGGTTTGTTTTAAAACCTTAGCAAAAACTGAAACCATTTACGAGGTAACCGAAGTAACTTTTGGGGCTTTAACTCCAGAAATGATCAATTACTACATTAAAAATTACAATCCGCTAGATAAAGCTGGTGCTTATGGCATTCAGGAATGGATTGGTGAGGTAGGAATTGTAAAAATTAATGGTTCGTATACCAATGTTGTTGGATTACCCGTTTCAAGAGTATATCAATTTATTCACGAAAATTATTTATAATGGATTTTTTACCGTTCGATATAAAACCGTTTTTACCGCAAATTATTTCAACCACAGTAACAATTTTAATATTTGCTTGCATTCGTTTTGTGGTTATAAACTTTATAAAGCGCATTACACAATTAAAAGATAATTTAAACAACCGTTCGGCGCTTATTATAAAGTACATCAACTTTTTTTTAGGCTTTATATTAGCTTTAATTTTAACCGGAATATGGGGTTTAGATACCGATCAGATTTCTAGTTTTGCTATTTCAACAGCCGCATTTATTGGTATTGCATTATTTGCACAATGGTCGGTTTTAAGTAATATTACTGGCGGAATTGTTTTATTTTTTTCATATCCGTTTAAAATTGGTGATGTAATTAAGGTTCAAGACAAAGATTTTCCGGTTTTAGCGCGTATTGAAGATATTACTGCTTTTTATATTATTTTAACAACCAATGAGGGGCAAACCCTTACCTACCCGAATAACATGATGTTGCAAAAAGGAATTGAAATTATTAAAGATATTGAAACGATAGATTCTATTCCGCCGAGAAAATAACCTTTGGCACAGACTTTGTTGCTTGTTTAGAAAGCCACAAAATGTTAAATTATGAAAATCAAAATGTTTATTTTATTCGTTTTTTTTAGTGCAATATGTGCTACCGAATCTCAGGCGCAAGTAAATATAAATATCAACGTAAATTCGTTACCAGAATGGGCGCCCAAACGCTACATACCTGAAACAAGATATTATTTTATTCCTGAAATTGGCGTTTATTACGATATTCCAACAAGAATGTACATTTATCCGCATAAAAAAGGATGGGTTAGAAATCGCCATTTACCCAAGCATTACGCGAAGTACAATTTGAACGCGTGTTATAAGGTTTCACTTTATGATATTGGTCCAAACCCATATGTGTATTATGATACACACGTAAAAAAATATCCGAAAAACTACCGAAAAGGGAATTACCAACCGGTACGAAACCAACACCACGGGCCAAAAAAAAATGGTTATAACAATGGTAAAGGAAATAAATACGGACATGATAAAGGCCCTAATAAACATTACAAGCATCCGAATCGAAACCATGTAGATCGCAATTCACATTTTAATAGATAAACTTATACAGATTTACTTTTTGTAAATCTGTATTTTTTATTATCTTAATTTCAAAATTTACCGCATGAAAAAACATTTAGTTTGGAGAAAAGCTTATTCTTTTGTACTGTTTATTAATGCATTATATATTATATGCTTTTATATTTTAATGCAAATATTTAACTAACCATGATGCAACCTTTAGATTGGGTTATTTTATGCACCATTATTGCAACAATTGTACTTTACGGCTGGTATAGAAGTCTAAACAACAATAGCTTAAAGAATTATGTTTTAGATAACACAAATACCAAATGGGCCACCGTGGGTTTATCTGTCATGGCTACCCAAGCCAGTGCTATTACATTTTTATCAACTCCTGGTCAAGCGTTTCATGACGGTTTAGGTTTTATACAATTTTACTTCGGAATGCCTTTGGCAATTATTGTAGTTTGTGCTGTTTTTGTGCCATTATATTACAAAAACAATGTTGTTACCGCATACCAGTATTTAGAAAAAAGGTTTGATGCTAAAACAAGTAGTTTAGCTGCCTTTTTATTTTTAATTCAACGTGGTTTAGGTACCGGGCTTACCATATATGCTCCTGCCATTGTTTTAGCAACTTTATTAGGTTGGCAAGTAACATATTTGAATATTTTAATTGGATTATTAATTACTTCATACACCTTAACCGGAGGTTCTAAAGCTTTAAACAAAACCCAACCTGTACAAATGTTTTTTATTATTTCAGGAATGGCATTGGTTGTTTTGTATATCATTTTTACGTTACCTAATGACTTAACTTTTTCAAACATTTTAAGTATTGCCAGCGCTAATAATAAATTACAAATTATTGATACCAGCTTTAATTTAGAAACTCGATATACCATTTGGAGTGGTTTAACTGGTGGGTTTTTCTTATCGCTAGCTTATTTCGGAACCGATCAATCTCAGGTTGGGCGCTATATGTCAGGAAAATCTATTAAGGAGATTACCAAAGGTTTACTTATGAACGGCGTTTTAAAAGTACCTATGCAGTTTTTATATTATTTATTGGCATTATGGTATTTATATTTTATCAGTTTAATCAATCGCCTATTCATTTTAACCCAAACAACACGCAAATGGTATTACAGTCAGAACATAAAGCTGACTATATGGCTTTGCAAGAAGAATTAGAAATTGTACAACAAGAAAAAAAGAAATAAACTTATTTTACTTACAACAACTTAAAGAAGATTACAATAACGCAACTTTAGAAAAATATTTGGTTGCTTTAAATACCAAAGAACTTAAATTACGAGAACAAGCAAAAAAACTTATTCAACAAACCGATGCAACCATTAGCACAAACGATAAAGATTACGTTTTTTTAAATTTTGTTTTAAACTATTTACCCAAAGGTTTAATCGGGCTTATTTTGGCCGTAATTATATCGGCAGCAATGGCTTCTGCTGCATCTGCGTTATTAGCTTTAGGAACCACAACCACGTTTGATATCTATTTAAAAAATACCATTAAACAATATTCTGAAAAACAAACGTTATTAATAAATAGAATTTTTGTTTTGCTTTGGGGAGCAATTGCAATTGGTTTTGCCTGTATCAGTTCTATGTTCGAAAATCTGATTCAATTAGTAAATATTATCGGATCTATTTTTTACGGAACTATTCTAGGTATATTTTTGGTAGCCATTGTTTTAAAAAAAGTACAAAGCAATGCAATTTTTTACGGTGCTATTTTTTCACAATTAATAATTTTATATATTTACTACATAAATGTTGTTGGCTTTTTATGGCTTAACTTTATTGGGGCATTGTTAACCATAAGTATAAGTAGCTTTTTACAACTTTTAAAAAGGGACTCACCATAACCAAATTATACTATGAAGGGAAAACTAAATTATGAAGATGCACAAAAGTACATCTTTGAAAAAGGTGTAAAAACCAGACAAGAATATCTGGATTTACGTGCAAACGACGAAGAAGCAGAAGCTTTATTACCGTCAAACCCAAATCAATTTAAAAGTTTTAAACCATCTTGGAAAGGATGGACACGCTTTTTAAGAAATCCAAGCTTGGTTCCTAAAGGTGCAAAACGCATTACCGGACATTATTACTTGTATCAAGGCGAAGTTTACAACAACAAAAATGGCTTTAAATTGGTTAAAAAACGTAAACATCCAGACGGATATTACATGGTTGAAGTTCGTGTAGATACCAAAACCAGAAAAACAGTTTATTTAGATCGTTGGAAACCGTATTTAACACAAGACGAACTTGATAAAATCAGAAAAAATAAAGTTTATACTAAAAAACCAGGCAGACCGCGTAAAGTTGTAGAAAATACACAAGCTAACGTAACTGCAACATTATAAAATAAAAAAAACCTCGCTAAGCGAGGTTTTTTTTATTCATTTCCTTTAGCATGATCGGCTAAAAATTGTGCCAAACCAGAATCTGTTAATGGGTGTTTTAATAATCCGGTAATAGATGATAACGGACCTGTCATAACATCTGCACCAATTTTAGCACAGTTAACAATATGCATGGTATGACGGATTGAAGCTGCTAAAATTTCAGTTTCAAAAGCATAATTATCATAAATCAACCTAATTTCTTCGATTAAGTTTAAGCCGTCCATAGAAATATCATCTAAACGTCCTAAAAATGGTGAAACATAAGTTGCTCCTGCTTTAGCAGCTAATAAAGCTTGTCCGGCAGAAAAAACTAAAGTTACGTTGGTTTTAATGCCTTTGTCTGAAAAATATTTACAAGCTTTAATTCCGTCTTTTGTCATCGGAATTTTTACTACAATCTGATCATGTAAATCGGCAAGCTCCTCACCTTCTTTAATCATACCTTCAAAATCAGTAGCAATTACTTCGGCACTTACGTCACCATCAACAATATTACAAATATCTAAATAGTGCTTTAAAATGTTGTTTTTACCTGTAATTCCTTCTTTAGCCATTAAAGATGGATTAGTTGTAACACCATCTAAAACACCTAAAGCTTGTGCTTCTTCAATTTGAGCTAAGTTTGCTGTATCAATAAAAAATTTCATAGTATTTATGTTGTGTTTATTTGTTATTAAAGTTTATAATGATTCATTAACATTTTTTCGTACATTTTATCTGGTAAAATGCGTTTTAATACAATAGAAAATTTTTGCATAAAAGCACCTATTTTGTAATGTACATTAGGGTTGCCGTTTTTTATAATTTTTGCTATGCCTTGAGCCATTTCTATCGGATCGCTTCCACCAGAAACATGCTCGTTAATTGTAGCTAGCTGTTGGCCGTAAACTTTTTTGTAAGGCGAATTTAAAAGTACGGGGGCATGAAAACGTCTGGATGCAATATCAGTAGCAAAATCGCCAGGAGCAACATTGGTAACCTCAATTCCAAATTGTTTTACTTCCATACGCAACGATTCGGTAATTAATTCTAAAGCACCTTTGCTAGATGAATAAACGCTGCGGAAAGGCAAGCCCATATATCCTGCAATAGAAGTTATGTTTATTATTAATCCTGATTTTTGTTTACGCATTTGTGGTAAAACCGCACGCATGGTTTCAATAGGGCCAAATAAATTGGTTTCAAAGTTGTTTTTAATTTCCTCCATCGGAATTTCTTCTAACGGACCAGTAATTCCAACGCCAGCATTGTTAATTAAAACATCTAATCTTCCTTCTTTTTCTATTACTTGGTTGATGCATTGCTTAATAGAAACTACATCACGAACATCTAAAGCAACTAAAGGAATCAAGCTATTGGTAATTTTTTCCGGAGTACGGCTCGTACCATAAACAATATAACCTTGTTTTTGTAAATATTCTCCAATTGATTTTCCAATACCCGATGAACCTCCGGTAATTAAAATAACTTTTTGCATCCTTTAAAATTGTATATACTGCGAAAATAGTAAATAATAGTTAATCTTACTGCCTTTACCAACAGATTGTAAACAGATAAACATCGATTTTAAGCTTTTTGCCAAAAATTCAGAAATAAGCAAAATTAAGTTTGGTATATTTTGTAAAAACTATAATTTAGCAAAATAAACACAATCAGCATGAGCTTTAAAGCCAAGGTAAATCACTTTAGAAGAACAGTAATGCACGGTTTAACCCGTGGCATAGGAACTAATTCTATAAACAAACTTAAAAACACTAATACAGAATTAGTTATAAAAAATGTTTTAATAAGTAGACCCAACCAACGGTTAGGAAACACCTTGCTTATTACGCCATTAATTCAGGAAATTGTTAAAACTTTTCCAGAAGCTAAGATTGATTTATTCGTAAAAGGAAAAGTTGCACCTATTGTTTTTCAGAATTACCCGCAAGTAGATCAAATTATTGAACTACCTAAAAAACCCTTTAAACAGTTGGCCGATTATATTGGTGTTTGGTTTAAGCTACGTCAGAAAAAATACGATTTGGTTATTAATGTTGAAAAATCGTCTTCATCAGGGCGTTTATCAACCACGTTTGCCAATGCAACGTACAAATTATACGGAGATGAATTTTTAAAGAATGAAGTTGATGAAGATCAGATTCATTATGGTAAATATCCGGTTTATCAGTTTAGAAAATTTGTTGAGCTTTTTACAAAAACCGAAGTTACTGCTCCGTATCCTATTTTAAATATTCAATTAACTGAAGAAGAAATTACGAAAGGAAAAGAAACATTAGCAAGCTTTTTCCCCGATTCTAACAAAAAAACAATAGCTTTTTTTACCTACGCAACCGGCGAAAAATGTTACCCAGTAACGTGGTGGCAATCATTTTACAATTTATTCTACCCAAAATATGCCGAAAATTACAATTTGATTGAAATATTACCGGTAGAAAACATTTCGATGCTAGAACATAAATTACCTGAATTCTATAGCAAAGATGTTCGTGAAATTGCTGCAGTAATGTACAACTGCGAACTTTTAGTTGCTGCAGATTCTGGAATGATGCACTTAAGCGTTGCTGCTCCTACAAAAACCATTGGTTTATTTAAACTTACTTTACCCGTTAAATACTGCCCTTATGGTAAAGGAAATAGTTATTTAATGGTTACAGATGACAACCAAGCTGGTGTTTTAGAACGCATGGAAGAAACTTTACATAAATAAAAAAAGCCCTTGATATCAAGGGCTTTTTTTATGCTAACCAACCTTCACGATCTAAACTTCGGTATTGAATGGCTTCTGCGATATGTTGTGGTAAAATACAAGCTTCAGCTTCTAAATCAGCAATGGTTCTGGCAACCTTTAAAATTCTGTCGTAAGCGCGAGCTGATAAATTTAATCGATCCATCGCTTTTTTTAATAAGGTTAAACTTTTTGCATCTAATTTACAATACTGCTCTAACAAGTTGGTTTGCATTTGTGCATTGTAAAAAATTTGTTCGTGTGCTTTATAACGCTCCAATTGTATGTTTCTAGCTGCTATAACACGTTTTCTAATCGATTCTGAACATTCTCCTTTTTCAGCACTAGAAAGCTGCTCAAATTGCACCGGATTAACTTCAATATGCAAATCAATTCTGTCTAACAACGGACCCGATATTTTTGCTAAATATTTACGCATTTCGTTTACGGCTTGTAACGGAGCATTCTCATCTAAGAAAAATCCTGAAGGACTGGGATTCATACTAGCAATTAGCATAACCGACGATGGATAAGTTACGGTATATTTAGCGCGTGCAATAGTAACTTCTCGATCTTCTAATGGCTGACGCATCACTTCTAAAACTTCGCGTTTAAATTCGGGCAATTCATCTAAAAACAAAACACCATTATGCGCTAATGATAATTCTCCGGGCTGTGGATATCCACCTCCGCCGACCAGCGCAACCGAACTACACGTATGATGTGGGGAACGAAATGGACGTTGTGAAATAAGCCCAACGGCATTTACCTTACCAATTACGCTATGTATTTTGGTAGTTTCTAAAGCTTCATGCAAGCTCATAGGTGGTAAAATACTAGCGATGCGTTTGGCTAACATCGTTTTTCCGGAACCAGGCGGGCCAACCAAAATTATATTATGTCCGCCTGCGGCGGCAATTTCTATCGCACGTTTAACAGATTCCTGCCCTTTTACATCTGCAAAATCAAATTCTGATTGGTGATAAGCATCAAAAAATAATTGACGTGTATTTAATTGCACAGGAAGAATTTTACCAGAATCAGATATAACCTCTAAAACTTCATTCAGGTTTTTAACTCCATAAACAGCAATACCATCTACAATAGCCGCTTCATTGGCATTAGCATGAGGAATAATTAGTTTAGTAAAACCATCTTTTTTTGCCTGAATGGCTATAGGTAAAGCACCTTTTATGGGTAAAACAGAACCATCTAACGAAAGTTCTCCTAGAATAAGATATTCTTTAAAATCAGAAATAGTAATTTGCTGTGAAGCGGCCAAAATTGCAAGGCTTATTGGCAAATCGTAAGCAGAACCTTCTTTACGTAAATCGGCAGGCGCTAAGTTTATGGTAATTTTTTTTCCTGGAAGTTTAAATCCATTATTTGCTAATGCGGCAGCAATTCGGTAAGAGCTTTCCTTAATCGCATTATCAGGCAAACCAACCAAATGGTACCCAATGCCTTTATCTATAAAAACTTCTATGATGATTAATTGTGCATCAATACCAAATACAGCACTACTATAAACTTTTATTAGCATACAAATAGCTTTAAATATAAAAAGGCCAAGCAATGTTGCTTGACCTTAGTATAACTAAAAGAATAATAAATATATTATAATTCTTTAAAAATTGTGTGCATTAATCGTTTTTTATCGTTGATGCTTTCTTCTAACGAAATCATAGTTTCTGTTCTATAAACGCCGTCAATATCATCAATCATAAAAATAACTTCTTTAGCGTGCTTAGTATCTTTCGCTCTAATTTTGCAAAAAATATTGTACTTACCTGTAGTTACGTGCGCAACCGTTACGAAAGGAATTTCACTCACACGCTCTAAAACAAATTTAGTTTGTGAGGTGTTGCTTAAAAATACACCAACGTAAGCAATAAAAGAATAGCCTAGTTTTTCGTAATCTAAAGTTAAAGAAGAACCTTGAATAATTCCTGCATCTTCCATTTTTTTAACTCTAACGTGAACCGTACCAGCAGAAATTAATAATTTTTTTGCAATATCAGTAAATGGTACTCTTGTATTATCGATTAACATATCGAGAATTTGATGATCTACCTCATCTAATCGAAACTTACTCATTGTATTTATTTTATATATTTCTGAAACAAAGTTACAATATTTTAAAAAATAAACGAATAATAATTTAAATAATTATTGTTTTATTAGCAAACCATTAACTAGTTTTAATTTTTCGTTTATTTTGAAGTCGGCCAATTGCCCAACGTGAAATTTATTTAATTCAAAATCAGAAGTTTCCACTCCTAATAAATCGTATTCCAAATGACCGTAAGATTGATCTAAATTATCAATTTGAGATATTTTTGCCACAAATTCTATACGATTGTTAACCAAAACTTCTTCATATTGTACTGCAAATTTAAATGTTTTTTTCAAATTATCTACATTTAATTCAAAATTAACAAACAAAACATCGAAAAAGCTCTTAGTATTCTCAGGTATTTCCAAATAATTCTCTATTTTTTGATGATTATATGTATTTTCTAATAATGATTGAAAAAACGCCAAATAACTAATAAAAATATATTTTCGAGTTTCTTCTCTTTCGTAATCATCCGGATAATGCCCGGCCTCAAACAAAATGGTTGGAATACCTAAACTGGTACACATATCACCAATACAGTTTACATTAAATCCATCGTCAAAACGACCGATTTGATTCGGAATATAATTTTGCAAAACATTATTCATAGCCGCTATTAGTTGCATAGCTGTTTCACGAACTGCATTTATGTTTCGATCTTCATCATAAGAAGGTGCTAAAAAAGAAACCGTTGCTGGCAATTTATGCCCGGTTGTACCAAAAATAGTACGTTGATCGTGCAGGTTTAAACAAAAATCTGGTACAAATGTATCAATTTGATTGCGTAACAAGGTGCTTTCTTTTTGAGATAAATCAACTGAATCGCGATTTAAATCAACTGCATTAGCATTTACACGCGTATAAGCTAAAGCACCATCCGGATTTAAAATTGGAATAATTTGTAACGTACACGTTGTTGCTATTTTTTTTGCTAACTCATTATCAGAACCTAAAAAATTAAACAAATCAAACAAAGCTTTTGTGGTGGTAGATTCGTTACCGTGCATTTGCGACCACATTAATATTTTAATTTTTCCGGTTCCAAATGTTACTTGTTGAATGGGAAGGTTGTTTTCTGAATGTCCAATTTGTTCAACCTTAAAAGCAATGGGTAAATTATGCAATAAAGGTTCTATATGATTATTTGTAATGTAACGGCCCGATAATGCCTCACAATTAAATTGATTGTATAAAGCTGTAAATTCCATGATTCTAATTTAATTACAAATGTAAATATTTCTAAATTAACATTCGTAACTGGTTTTTAGGCCATCTAATAAACAAATGTAAATTGTTAATTCAATTAACAAGAACAAACATGAGTTACATTGTTAAATTGTAAATTACAAAATTAACAAAAAAACATAATTTACTTGTTTTCAGTTTTTTAAATACAACTACCTAAAGTTTACGTTTAATTTAATTTACTTGTTTAATATTTGTTTACATTTGTAACATTGTTTTACAACCTTGTTTTATATATATTTGTAAACACATAAAAAATGATTTGTTACAATGTTAAACCTTGACGAATTTACAAAAAGATTAGAACAGCTTTTTAATTTTTACGAGCTTACCCCTTCTACTTTTGCTGATAAAATTGGTGTGCAACGCTCAAGCGTTTCACATTTACTTTCTGGGCGAAATAAACCTAGCTTGGATTTTGTCTTAAAAGTACAAGATTCATTTTCGGATTTAGATTTGAATTGGTTGTTGCACGGTAACGGAAATATGCTTACTTCGGCATTTGCTTCTACTCCATTTTTAACAGAATCAACTTTTACAAATCAGCTTTCGGATCACGAATCTGAAAATGAAAAAAAAAGAGGAAGCCGTTGCTCAAGCAAAAAATGAAACACAACTAAATGAAGAAAATGCAGTTTCGGTTGCCCAAGCTTTTTTGTCTGAAACCAAAGAAGATTTTGAAATTGAAAAAATTGTAATTTTTTATAAAAATGGTACATTTAAATCTTTTAAACCTGAAAAATGATTTATACCGTATTTTTTTAAAAGTTTTAAGCTATTTATATCCTATTCGTATAAAAACTTTTCAATCTGAATTTTCAGGAAAATTAGAACTTACCTATTACGATGGTGCTTTAGTTTTAGATACACAAAAAACAAATTATTCGTACGGCAATTTGCAACGTTTATTAGCTGCTGGCTTAAAACAAATTCCGGAACGGGAAATAAATCGGTTTACAGAAATTCTGATTCTTGGCGTTGCTGGCGGAAGCGTAATAGAAACCTTGTATAAAAATCATTTTTATACAGGAAATATTGATGCGGTAGATATTGATCCGGTAGTTTTACAAATTGCTGAAGATTATTTTAACATCAATCAATTTACAAAATGTAAATTATGGGTTGCTGATGCGGCGCAATTTGTTGCACAAAGCACCAAGTTGTATGATTTGGTGCTGGTAGATTTATTTTTGGATGAGGTAATTCCTGATTTTGTGTTTACAGAACCTTTTTTAAATCAGCTAAAAAAACTTATTGCAACACAAGGTTACGTGCTATTTAATACCATTAAAACAAAAAATAAAGATGCTGGCATAAACGGGATGTTACATGCTGTTTTTGGAACAGATTACAACATATTGGTGCTTTCGCATCTAAATCCGTTTAATACCTTATATTTAATTCAGAAAAATACATAACGCTGATAAAATAAAAAAATCCGAAAGCAAGCTTTCGGATTTTTTTTAATGTTGGTTGGCTAAAAATAAGCGGGCTTTTTCTAAATCTTCTGCCGTATCAATGCCTAAACTTCCTTCGGTAGTTTCAATCATTTTAATGCGTTTGCCATATTCTAAATAACGTAATTGTTCAAGCTTTTCAGAAGCTTCAAGACTTAACATTGGCAAATTATAAAAATCTAGCAAAGCTGATTTTCTAAATGCATAAATTCCGATATGTTTCATATAACGCACGCCAACATTTGTTTCGCGCGGAAATGGAATTACGGAACGTGAAAAATACAATGCAAAACCGTTTTGATCGGTAACTACTTTTACGTGATTTGGATTGTTTATATCTTCTAAATCCGTAATTTGATACATAGCTGATGCTAAATCTACCTGTTTGGCTGTATCTTGTTTAAAAACCTCAACCAAATTTTGTAAGGTTTGTTTGTTAATAAAAGGTTCGTCACCTTGCACATTAACCACAACATCAACATCCATATTAGCAACTGCTTCGGCAATACGATCGCTTCCGCTTTCGTGTTGTTTTATACTCATAATAGCTTTTCCGTTGTTTTGGATAATTTCATTGTAAATTAACTCAGAATCGGTTACAACAAAAACGTCATCAAACAATTGGGTTGCTATAGCTGCTTGGTAGGTGCGTAAAATAACAGTTTTACCACCTAAATCTTGCATTAATTTTGCCGGAAAACGCGTAGATGCGTAACGAGCGGGAATTACAGCAATTATTTTCATTTTTATTCGGTTTGATCTTTAAATCCTATTAAATATAATTTGTCTTTTGCTCGGGTAATTGCGGTGTACAACCAACGAATATAAGCTTCGCTAATTCCATCGGGTAAATACGGTTTTTCTACAAAAACGGTATTCCAGTGCCCACCTTGTGATTTATGGCACGTAATGGCGTACGAAAATTTAACCTGCAAGGCGTTAAAATATTCGTTTTCGCGCATTTTTTGATGTTTTTTATATTGAGCGCGTTCGTTTTCATAATCCAACATAATTTCTTGATACAACTGATTTTGTTGTTGGTAGGTTAATGAAGGTGATTCGCTATATAACGTATCTAACAAAATCATAGTTTCAAAATCAGGTTCGTTGGGATAATCAATTAACCGAACCTTAACACGGGCAAATTTAAAACCATACAATTCAATGGTTTTATAAATTTGTAATACCTCAATAATATCGCCATTGGCTATAAAATCGGTATGTTTACTATCTTTTAACCAAAAGTAATTATTTTTTACTACCATCATATAATCGCCAGGCGAAATTTCAGATTCTCGGTCTAAAATACGCATACGAATTTGTTGGTTGTATTGGTTGGCACGCTTGTTTGAACGGACAATAAACGCGGTATCTTCAACCGAAAAATCGTTATAAGCCGAATAAATGGCATCTTGAATGTCGTAACCATCGGTTAAATGCACAATATCTTTAAATCCTTTGGTTTTAAAATCAATATGATCCCAAAAGTTTTGATGCAGCAATTCGCGCAATTCGGTAGCGTTATACAAAATACCCGAATCTACTTCTTGGCGCATTACTTCGCTCAGTTCAATATGCGTAACTTCCATATTGTAATTGCGCATCAACTTATCTACATTCAATGCAGGGCTTTCTACGCTACCAACGGGTGGTAACTGCGCTGTATCTCCAACTAAAATAAGCTTGCAGTTTTGCCCTGAATATACGTACATAATTAAATCATCTAAAAGTGAACCGTTTTCGTATAACTGAGAATCGTTGCTGTAATCGGATATCATAGAAGCTTCATCAACAATAAAAATAGTATTTTTATGTTTGTTAGGTTGCATGCTAAAGCCCATGCTTGCTCCTGCTTGTTTTTTAGGAAAATATATTTTTTTATGAATAGTATAAGCAGATTGATTGGCATAATTGCTAATTACCTTTGCCGCTCTACCAGTTGGTGCTAATAAAACATATTGCCATTTTACAGCGGCTAAATTGTTAACCAAAGTAGATATTACAGATGTTTTACCAGTACCTGCAAAACCTTTTAAAACAAAAATTTGATCCTGAATTTTAGTACTTAAAACAAAATCGGCTACTTTATTAAAAAAAATATCTTGGTGCAAGGTTGCGTCGAACGGAAATCCGGAACGTAAAATTTTATAAAAATCGGTAGCAGTCATGTAATCGTTGTATTCATTAGCATACAAAGATACATAGTAATACCCACAGAAACATTTATAACTAAAAAAATTGTATTTTTGTACAAGCAAAATTTTAAATCAAAAATGCTCAATCAACCAATAACTGCTAAAACCTATAAAAAATTACTTATTAAGATAGATGCGCATCATCTGTCTTACGCTATTGTAGATGTACTTACACAAAACATTGTGCATTTACAACAAGTAAAGTTTACTGCCTATGCCAATACAATTAGCGTTTTAACCGAGCAAATTAAGCAAAGCTTAACCACGTTGGTAGATTTAAAAATGGTTTTTGACGAAGTTTTGGTGCTGCACAACAACAACTACAATTGTTTTGTACCTGGCGCTTTTTTTGATAAAAACAAGATAGAAAGCTATTTGCAATACAACACCAAAGTTTTTGAAAGCGATGATACGGCTTATGATTTTTTAGAACGTTATGATTTGTACAACATTTACGTACCGTTTACCAACATTAATAATTTGTTATTAGATTTTTGGCCCGAAATTAATTACAAAAATGCCAATTCGGTTTTAGTGCAAAAAGTTTTAGATTTATCTAAAAACAAAGAGCAAAACCTTGCATTTGTACATTATCAAGAAAATCATTTTGAATTGGTAGTGGTAAACAACCAAAAACTTATTTTTTACAATTCGTTTGAACATAAAACTACTGAAGATTTTATTTATTACCTGCTATTTACTTTTGAGCAGCTTAAACTAAATCCAGAACATATTATTACCTATTTTATTGGTAACATACACAAACAACATACTGCCTTTTTAATGGCTTACAAATACATTCGTTACGTTTCTGTTTACGACACGCAACCTTTTGTAACCTTAAATAAAGCAAGCAAACAAGAAAACTTAGAACATTTTATTTTATTACACGCATGAGAATTATTTCTGGTAAATATAAAGGCCGAAAAATAGATCCACCCAAAAACCTACCGGTACGCCCAACAACCGATATGGCAAAAGAAGCTTTGTTTAACATTTTAAACAATCATTTTAACTTAACCGAACTTAAGGTTTTAGATTTATTTGCAGGTACTGGCAGCGTTTCGTTCGAATTTGCATCGCGCGGTTCTAAACCCATTGTTTCGGTAGATGGCGATATGGGCTGCGTAAATTTCATTAAAAAAGTTACAAAAGAATTTGATTTTGATATTTCTGCCGTAAAATCTGATGTTATCAAGTTTTTAGAGCGTCATCAGGCAACCTACGATATCATTTTTGTTGATCCACCTTACGATTTTTCTGACGAAACCTTCAAACAAATTATCGATTTAATTTTTGAAAATGAATTATTAGATGAAGAAGGTATGTTGGTAGTAGAACATTCTAAACATACCAACCTAGAAAATATAGAACATCATAGTTTTGATCGTAATTACGGCGGAACCGTTTTCTCCTTTTTTGAATATGAATTTGAAGAAGATGAAGACGAGGACGACGATGTAGATGATTTTGAAACCGATAACGAATAATCGTTAAAAAGAGAACAACCATGTTCTCTTTTTTTTTATCTTTAATTAAAATATATAGCAACAAAAAAGTTGTAATCAAAAACCAATCATCATAAAACATGACTATTAAACGCGTATTTTTTGCCTTAGCTTTTATTGTAATAGCTTTAGTTGCTGTTTTGGTTATTAAAATGGTTAGCTATCCATTTCAACCAACCAAAAAACTAAAAGATCATGCTAAAGTTTATCCTTACAACGGCAAAGCGATAAACCGCTTAGCTCAAGCCATTCGTATTCCTACAATAAGCAACGTAAATTACGAAAACACCGATTTTAAACCGTTTAATGATTTTAAATCATTTTTAATCAATTCGTACCCGGCCATTTACAAACAAATGGATACGTTAACCATTAATAAACACGGCTTAGTTTTTAAATGGAAAGGAAAAGATGCTACCAAAAAGCCCATTTTATTTCTATCTCATCAAGATGTAGTACCAATTAGCGATTATAATTTTGAACTTGATCCTACAACAGGCGATCGCGTATTTAACTTAACCAATACCGAAACCGATTCGATTACTGAATACCAAAGCGAATGGAAATATCCGCCATTTAGTGGCGCAGTTGCTAACGGCCGTATATACGGACGCGGAACTTTAGATATGAAAGGGATGCTTATTGCCATTATGGAAGCTGCAGATGAATTAATTGCTGAAAACTACCAACCCGAACAAGATGTTTATTTTGCTTTTGGACAAGATGAAGAAGTTAGCGGACTAAACGGTGCTAAAAAAATTGCAGAATATTTTAAAGAACAAAACATTCATTTTGATGCTGTTTATGATGAAGGCGGATTTGTATTAGGTCCAAAAACGGTATTAAAAGCGGTAGATAAAGCAGTTGCAACCGTTGGCGTTGGCGAAAAAGGCTTTTTAACCGTTGCCATTCGTGTAAACGGTACGGGCGGACATTCTTCTATTCCTCCTAAAAAAGGCAGCTTAGTTTTAGCTGCAGAACTTGCAGAAAAACTAAATACCAACCAATTGCCTGCAACTATAATTCCGCCAGTAGCAAACTTTATTAATAATATTGGTGGTGCCATGGATTTTAAATCAAAATTGGCTATTTCAAACCAATGGTTGCTAGGGGGCGTTTTACTAAAAACACTCGAAAATACGCCAGCATCTAACGCTATGGTTCGTACAACAACAGCTTTAACCATGATGCACGCCAGCGATGCACCTAACGTTTTATCGGCAACAACTACGTTAACCGTAAACTTTAGAATTTTACAAGGACAAACGGTTGCTGATGTTTTAGAACATGTTAAAAAGCAATGCGAAGGTTATGATACCGAAATTGATATTATATCGCAACGTGAACCATCTAACCTTTCGCCAACCGATAGCAAACAATATTTATTTTTAAAAGATGTTATTGCTAAAAACTATCCAAATGCTATTATAACCCCATATTTAACCATTGGCGGAACCGATAGCTATAAATACGAATTGGTTTCTGATAATGTTTTTCGCTTTATGCCAGTACAAATAAATGAATACGAGCAACGTTTAATTCATAATGATAACGAATCGATTTCAATAGAAAACTACATGCGCATGATTAACCATTTTAAATTACTAATGCAACAACCTTAGGTGATTTAATACATAAATGCAAAAAGGCAGTTTTATAACTGCCTTTTTTATTGTTTATAAATTTCTGTATTTGATTGATATAAAACCCCAGAATCAGAATCGTAAGCATATTCAGTATTAGAATACGTTGCCCCATCTTTATTTGGCAAAATAACTGATACATCTGCATCAGGTAAAAATATTTCTGCTTGCGATTTATCACTATTAAATACTATAAAAGCACTAGAAACTGCTGTATCAGCTGTTTCAATAACCGGATCTAATCGAATACCAATAGTAAAAACTTGCACACAACTATTTTGTAATTGGCTCCAAGTTTGGCCTGCGCTACCAATGCATCCATGATCATCTTTATCATTCCCAATAATTGAATGATTTGTTTCTTGCATCGAATCAGTTTCTTTTAAATCAGTAGTAACCGATTTGTTGGTACACGAAATGCTTATAAAAGCTAAAAATATAAAGGTGTAAAATTTATTCATAATGCGGTTTTTTTAAATAATAATTTGTTTTTTCTGCTTGTTCAAAAAACTCTTTACAATATATTTAAATTAATATTTGTAAATCGCATTAAAAAAATAAGTAATTTAAAGTTATAATTTTTTTACGAATGAATGCAACATATGTTCCGATTGCTGAAGCGCAAATGCTTATTAAAAAACCTGTAAGTGAGGTTTTTAATGCTTTTATAGATCCAGAAATCACCAAAAACTTTTGGTTTACCAATGCAAGTGGTAGCCTAGAAGTTGGTACAACCATTACCTGGGAATGGGAAATGTACAAAGTTAAAACCGATGTTTTTGTGTTTGATATAAAACCGAATCAACTTATCGCTTTAACTTGGGGAACGCCTGCAACGTATTTAGATTTTGAGTTTGAAGCAGTTTCTGAGCAAACTACCTACGTACAGATAAAAAATTATGGATTTACTGAAGTTGGAAACGAATTAATTGAAGTTATAAAAAACAACACCGGCGGATTTACAACCGTTTTAGATGGTTTAAAAGCATATTTAGAACATGGGATTAACCTGAATTTGATTCACGATAAGTTTTTAAAAAAATAAAAAATGCCAACAGAAAATAAATTTTGCCAAAGTTGCGGCATGCCAATGAAAGAAGATCCGCAACACGGTGGTACCAATGCAGATGGTAGTAAAAATACAGATTATTGCAGCTATTGCTATGCTAACGGATCTTTTACATTTACGGGCACTGTTAGCGAATTTCAAGAACATTGTAGACAACAAATGATAAAAAGCGGCCGCTCTAAAATAATTGCTTGGTTGTTTACAAGAGGAATGAAACGTTTAGCCCGTTGGAAAAATTAAACTGATAAACTATGAAACATTTATACGTATTACTAGCTCTATTTGCTATGCAAATCCTTTCAGCCCAAAAACTAAGTTCAATCTCGTATTCAGACAACGGAAAACCTTTATCAGGAAAAACCATTAAAACCAACAAAAAAAATATACCGGGGGTACTAATTTTACCTGCTTGGATGGGCATCGACAGCGAAGCAGAACAAGCTGCTGTAAATTTAAACAACCAAGGTTACAAAACCTTTATTGCAGATATATATGGTGTTGGTAACGAGCCTAAAGATGCAAAACAAGCTAAAGAATTATCTAGTTATTACAAAACCAACCCTGAAATATACCAACAACGCATTCAGTTAGCGCTTAATGAATTAATAAAACAAGGCGCAGATCCGAATAAAATTGCAGTTATTGGTTATTGTTTTGGCGGAACGGGTGCCTTAGAAACTGCTCGCGGAATATTGCCCGTACAAGGAGTTGTTTCTATTCATGGTAATTTAGGTAAAGGCGATCGAGCAAACGGACCAATAAAAACTAAGGTTTTGGTATTAAATGGTGCTGCAGATGCAAGCGTTTCTAAACAAGAAATTTTAAATTTTGAGCAAGAAATGGATCAGGCAGAAGCCGATTGGCAATTTATTAATTACGCAAACTGCAAACATACGTTTACCAACCCTGCATCGCCTGATTATAACAAAATTATGGCCGACCGATCTTGGCAGCATATCTTATTATTTTTAGATGAAGTTTTGCGCAACTAAATAAAAAAAAGATGGAAAAGTCCATCTTTTTTTATTTTATAATTAATCGAGTACTACCCCAACCCGTAAAGCTTTTAAACCAGAAACGCCTTGTAAATCTTCCAATTCTAAAAATTCTAAATCATCTTTTAAAACACCTTGTTTCTGTAAATATTTTACGTATTCTTTATATTCAGTTTCTTCGCTTTTGTTGTAATAAACAATTGCTATTTTTTCTGGTTGCGTTAAACGCTGTATCGAATTTTTTATATGCACTTTATCAATGCGTTTTTTAATAATATGATATCGAATATTATAACTACCGTCAACATCAAACTTACGTTCATCTACACGAAACGATATATCAATGGGCAACGAACGTACAAAAATTAATTGCGTAGTTTGTAAGGCATACTCAGAATCAAAAGCAATATTTTGGGTTGCTTTTGTTATTTCGGCCATTGAATTTAGCTGTTTTAATCTGATATTTTTAAGATAAAGCTGATTGAACTTTTTACTTGGCGTTATAGATTGGCCTATGTACAAATCGTATTCTACCCCGTCGGTCCTAAATTTTTCAAAATAAGCCGGAAAAGTTTCTTGCAGTTCGCTATTTAAAACTTCTAAATGCGTATTAATTAAATTATTTACGGCTTTCATAGAATTTTCGAACGCACGGCGGTTTTTATACGCAGCACCCGTTGCTGGGGTTACCAATTGTAGGTAATTTTTTAAATCAGTTTCCAGCTGGCTATTTTCGTTTAAAACAACTTCTTTTAATAGCGGTAAAACTTCTTGATCTAAAAATTCATTCAATAAAACCGCATCATTATCATTAAAATATGCGTTTACAGATGCTAACCATTCTCGCGTTCGGAACAAAATTTCATCTAAAACAATAATTCCGGTTTCAGATTTTGCACTTTCTAATAAATTAGCCAATGCGGTTAACTGAAAAACCAAATCTTGTACCAAAGCTTTGTTACGCATTATGGTAGAATCTTTTACATCTACAACGCCAAAAAGCGGATAAACGTTGGTAAACTTAATATCTTCTATTATTTTACTTTTTCCTGAATCTTTTTGTAAATAATGCCAAGCTATTTCATTAAACTTCCAACGTACGGCAGGTTGCAAGGCCGTAAAGTTGTTTTTAATAATGTTGTCAATTTTATAATTAAAATCGTCGATCGAATTTTTAAGCAATTGCGCCAATGTTGGCAAAACAGCACGAAGTTCGCCCAAACGTCCGGTAAATAATTGCTCTTTTTGCATGCTGTAAATTTCTAAAACCCCAACAATATTACTGCTGTGAAAAATAGGTAATAAAGCATACGACTGAATGTTGGTACGTTTTAAATACTCGGCAATAAACTCATATTTTTCATCAATTACTTCGCCTTCAAAAATAAGCGTTTCTGGATTTTTAAGTAGCTCATCTAATAGCACATGAAAACCTTGCCTAATATTGGTTGCTGCAGATCCTGGGTTGGTATTAAAATCGGTTTCACCCGGAAAAACCGTTCGACCGTTTATTTTAAAATTAGGCAACAAACCAAATTCAATAGCATTAGAACCCATTAAGGATTTTAACGATCGAACAATTTCTTCGTTATCATTGGCTGCGCACGAGCGCTGATTTAAAGCCAGATTTTTAATATTTTCAACTGATTGTTCAGCCGTAACATCTTCAGCACTGGTTATACAAAATCCTTTAAAAGTAAAAAGATTTAATGGCAATTGTTGCAAACCTTTTTCCCAATCAAAATTTTCTTTCTGCATCTCGTTAGCAATTGCAGATAAATTGATTTTTGGCAGCGGTTGTTTGGCTTGAACTTCTACAAATCGGGTATCAATATGAAAACGATAATATTTAGGTAAGCCATTTTTTTCTACAAAAACGGTTTGCGAAAAATCGGTTTTATTAGATACATCGTAATGATACAGGTTTTCTAAAATTAACGTGTAACAAAGCAACATTTTCTTTTTAATCAGTTGCTTGCGGCGATCTTTTAAACTGCTACAATTATCAAACAAACGTGCTTTGCTATGTAACAAATCATAAAAGGCATTGGTGCCATAAAACACAATGGGTTCTATAACTAAACCCATGGCCCAAAAAGCAGTTTCTTCGCATTCTAGCGGAGGTTGTAAAACGCTATAAATCCATTCTAAATCATCTTTAAAATGATTTATATTTTCTAAATCTATGGTATCGTTTATGTACGGATTAGCTTTAATTTTGGCAACGGTTTGTTTAAAAATATCTTTTTTAACCACCGATGCCGATTCAATCCGATTTTCTAAATAGGTAATAAATGGCGTAAAAGACAATTGTACGTCTAAACCATAAACTCCAACATTTATATCATTTGTTATATCGAGTAATTGCGTTTTCATATTTAAAATTTAAATCCAGAGGTAACATACGGGTACCAACCTTCTTTAGAATAACCGGCTTGTACTTTAAGTACAAACATATCTAACGGCACAAAATAAACTCCGCCACCAACACCGGTATGTATTTGGCTGCTATTGTAATTTTTGGCCCAAACTTTTCCGGCATCAAAAAAGCCTAAAACGCCTAATTCGCCTGGTAAAATGTAATTGTTTAAATGTGCTAATCGGATTCGGGTTTGAAAATTGTTATACAACATATTTTCGCCCGCAAATCGAAACTGACGGAATCCCATTAAATTACCTTGTCCACCTAAAAATAAAGCATTGTAAAAAGGCACATCGCCCAATGTTACACCACCACCTAATCGGTTAGAAATTACAAAAACGCTAGCTGGATCTAATTTTTTATTGATAGAAACTTCTGCTTTGGCTTGAATAAAATCTTTAGCATATGAATTTAACCCTTTGTAGCCACCAATTTCTATTTGAAAAAGACCGCCATTTGTTGGTAAAATTACATTATCGCGCGCATCAATTAAATATTTTAAAGATAAACCGGCATATAATTTAGTTTTATCAACAAAATCAGCATCGTAAGTACCAACTAAATTCGGATTCGAAATTAATCGGCCGTCATTTTTATCCGGATTGTACGAATAATATTGAAAAAACGGAGAAACACTAAATGCAGCACGATCGGATTTACGCCATCTAATTTCTGGTTTTGCTTCTAAAATTGAAAAACGGCTGCGGTAATAACTAATATCGCTTTCGTTTTTATTATAATTCGTTCCGTTACCCCAACCAAAATAATTTTGCGTGTTATTTGGTGCCATAACTTGAGCATTAAATAAAATATCAGCTGAACCTAAAGCCTGAATCCATTCGCTATTAAATCCAAAATGGTATGCATTGGTAGCAAAGGAATGTTTAAAATAAAATTCTTGTGAATTGGCATACGGTGCCTTTCTAAATCCTTGATTAATAAACTTAATTCCCGCACCTATTAACAATCCGTCATCTTTATTAAACCCAACGGCTGGTAAAATTCGGGCACGATTGTATAAATTGGTTGGCAAATACGCAGTTGTAATGCTATCATTTTTTAAATGTTTAATTACACGGTTTGTTGCACCGGTAAACGTAACGCCTTCTTTTTTTCCGTAAATACGTACCTTTTTTTGGCTGTTAACAATATTGTACGTTTTATTTCCTTTTTGTCCTACAATGCGTAAACGAATCGGAGTTGTATTATCAACCTGAACAACATCATCGCCCTTATGAACAAACAATCGAATTTCTTTAGTAACTGCCGGATCAAAAACGCGTTCAAAAAGTACCTGATCGGTGTTCCCTTTTTTACTAATTTTATTAATTTGAATCTTTAATTGATTACCAACGGTGGTTATAGAAACTAATTCTTCTTTATTTGAGGTTTGAATATCTACAATACGATTAAAAAACTGATAATACGTTTGCATGGCTTGCGGCATATTATCTCGGCGTTGTTTTAACTGCTCGTAAATTTGTTGGCCTCGAATTTTTTGAGAAGATTCTGGCAAAGCCTGAACAGCAGCTTGTAAAACCGAATCAGTTACCGTAGCAACAAATTCGTTTACCATGGCATTCCAACTGTTTTCGTCATAACGATTTAAAAATTTGCTATTTAAATCGCTCCCAGCCATAAAAAAGTAATTAATCTTTTTAATTTCTCCATCAAAATCGTGCAAGCGTGGCATAACCATTGGCCCAGCAGCAATGCCTGGTAAAATACCATCTACCACATGTAAAACCTGATCGCGATCGCGTGGTACAGCGCTGTATTTTCTATTTCCTTTTTTATCTTTTTTTACAGCCCAACGCCATTGGTCTTGATGACGATCCCAATCGCCAACCAAAACATCTACCAAACGCGCTCTAAAATATTCGTCGGTATCAACTTCGTTATCGTTATCTTTTTTCAGATTTTTAAATAACTTGGGCGTATTATCTGATTTCCCGATAGGTTCGCGCTCTTCTAACAAAACAACTTTTCCAATAAAATCGGGGGCGTAATCTCCTAAATTAATATCGGGCGCAACCACACCAATGATTGGATTGGCGTGAGGAATTTCGGCAGCTTCAGCAATTGGCGGAACTAATAATGCCGAATACGGATGTTGCCCGCTTAATGCATCGCTTACCACATCTTTAGCAAAGGTTTCACGCAGTGCATCAGGTAAAAGCAATTCCATGTTTTTGTTTACGTTTCGTAAAACCCATTCTTTGCCCGACGGATCTACCAATCGTAATGATTTGGTTTGCATACCACCGCCGGCTTGCGTTGGTACTAAACCACCTTTTAATTCTGAAAGTTTAAATACGGGTAGTTTTGTATCGGCAGCCCATTCTTCTCGATAATTTTCGCCCAACCATTTGCGATGTCCTTTGCCGCCTTCATTCAATTTTTCATTGGCTTTAACCACTACCGAATCTTGATGCATTAATGGCGATGTACTTATCGCATTTTCTAATTTGGTTTGTTTTAAAAACGGAACTGTATAAGTAAATGCTTGTTGCATGCTATTTTTATCAATTGCATAATAGGTAATCTGTATTTCGCCATTTTCTAATTGATCGGCAACTACAAATCCGCCATTTTTGGTAGCAAATAAACTGCCATTTCCTTTTTTAATGGCTGTGTTTTTTGCACCTGCGCCGCTTACAACCTGAATGTTGTTGTTATTTTTTATAAACTGCAAGCCGTGTTCGTGACCGGCAACATGAATTACATTTTTATTGTATGCAAATGCTGCATTAATTTGTTGTACCATTTGTTGGTACGATGGATGCATTTGATCTTCTGGGTTTGGCAATGCCGTTCTTAAAAACGGATATAAAGAACCTAAAACAGGTAAAGGCACATATAGATTTTTATTTACGTTTGTTAACGGAAATAAATGATCTTTAAAGCTGAAATGACCGCTATGCACGCCATAACTTTGCATGGGATGATGTGCAACAAGCAAAACCATTTTGTCTTTGTTTTTACCAGCAAGCTCTTCTATTTTTTCAATAAATTCTTCTTTGGTTGTACATTCGCAATCTTCATTAGTTTTGTTATGCGGAAATAACCACCATTCGCTATCAAAAGTTATTAAAACCAGCTTATCATCGATAGGAATTTCAATTGGGCCGGGACAACCGTTTTCGGGCACAAAATGCAACAACGGATTGTTTTGGTTGTTTATAAAATGAGCTTGTTCGGTAACTTTAGCCAAACCTTTTTTACCCATTTTATCCCAATCGTGATTTCCGGGAATAAAATATACGCTTGCATTTTTAGCCAACATGGGCTGATATTGAGATGCTAAAATATGTTCGGTTTTGTTACGTTCTTTAGAACCTGGCAATCCCATTCCTTTAGGATAAATATTATCTCCTAAATAAAAAACAATGGTTTTGTTTGGAATAATAGCTTGTTCGGCATTTTTTAACACCAATTGTTGTTGCTCATTAATTTCGCCGGCATCGCCTATAAAAATAATGCGTTGAAAAATTTTATTTTGTGCGAATAAATTACCAATATTAAAAAGTAAAAACAGGGCAAAAAATTTGGTTGCTTTTTGCATAAATTATTTGTTTATTTTTTATACTCAAATTTCATTAAGGTTGCGTTTGGCTGTTTTCCAGCTTCAGAGCTTATGTACAGATTTGCATCTTTATCAAACACAATGCCTTCGGGCTGTTCAAAAATCTTGCCGTTTAGCTTATGGTAAGTTAAAACTTGTCCGTTTAAATCGGTTTCAACTAACATTTTATTTACAGATGATATTATGAACCATTGTTTGGTTTGTGCATTAAACGCTATAGCGCTTGGTTTAAAAATAATTGGCCCTAATTGATCGGTAGCTACGGTAAACGTGTTTTTTAATTTTAGGTTGTTGGCTGTTATGGAAAATACATAACCGGTTACAACTTTATTTTTACGATCGCCGGGGCATTGTTTGCATAACATAACGAGCTCGTTCGTTAAGGGATTAACTGCTAAAGATTCGTATTCACCTTTGGGAACTAAGTTTTTATATTCTTTTACTTTCGGATTTTCGGTTTGCCAAAAATCTTTTAGTGATAAGCTATAAAGCGTTCCATCACTTTTTAAAATAAATAACATGTTATTATGAGCTGCCAATCCTTCGTAATCTCCTTTTTTTCCAAACTTTTTAGATTCAAATTGATTTTTTTCTTTATCAAACCAATAAATTCGGCCCAATTCATCTTGAACAGCTAATAAAATTTCAGTCCCGTTATCTTGGTAAAAAGTTATGCCAGAAGTTTCGTCAAGTTCTTTAGGTAAAACTTGCGTTTGTGGGTTATTTAAATCGTAACCTTTCGGGCTTGAGTAGTTATTCTGGGGATTTGTGCACGAACACAAAACCAGTAAAAAAAGATTAACTAGTAATTTACTCATATTTTATTGAACAGAGATTACAGAGATTACAAAACCAATTACAGAGACAATAATACCGTACATAAATATGTTGTAAGCCAAGCGCAATAATTTATATTTTCGGCCTAAAACTACGCCCTGAGAATACACATCGTCAATTAAAGTTCCGTACAAAAACGTTCGGTCTTCCATCACTTTCCACATGCCATCGGCATATTCATCACGAGTCATTTTATAAAAATTACCAAAAAAAAGTAAATTTACCTTTTTAGCTTCTATATCTTTTTGAGAAAAAACGCCGGGCGGAATTGAAGGTCGTGTAGCTAAAATACTAACCACCATAGTTACAACTGAAACAATTAATATTAAAAAAGTAGGAACAATTAAATAGGTATTGTTATCTAACTTTCTTAACAACAAACTGATTATTACTGAAAGAATAATAGAATTTACCGTTATTAAAATTTGCGCTTTGTTATCGGCCATGTCGCTTAAACGCTGATTGTTGGTTGAGGTTACGCGAAACAAGGTTTCTACCCCCCTAGCCGTTTCTTTATTACTTTTATCGGTCGTATTTTTTTCTTTAGGCTTGTCAGCAGCTGTTTTTTCTTTAGGTTTGTCGTCTAGTTTAGCAATTAGTTTTTCTATATTTTGTTGTTTTTTTGCATTTAGTAATTGCTTACAATAATCAGTGTGGTACTGGTGCCCCGCTAAAAAGGCAATAGAACATTTGTGCCATTCTTTTTTGGTTGGCGTGAATGCAGATAAAGCGGTGTTTTCATCTCGAACTAATTTATTACAGATAGAAAACTCATCTGTTCCAAGATGAAACAAATCGGCATCGCAAATAATTTGCTCTAACAAATTATTTGGTTGTTGCGGCATTTTTGTTGCTTTAATACAATTACTAACCTGAGTAATTAGGTTTGTTGATACATTAAGATTTGTTAAATAAGATGCTGCCTTTTCGGCGCTAACCTGCTCGTGATTGTTTTTACCACCAAAATAATATCCGATGTCATGAAACCATGAAGCTGCTCGCAAAACAAAAAAATCGGTTTCATTTAATTGATAATGATTTCCTATTTGTTCTGCTGCTTGAACAACATTTAATGTGTGATTTATGTTGTGGTATACCAGCGTTTCGTCTTGATTTTTAGCAAAAACATCTTGCACATATTGCGCAATATTGGCTATTATTTCTTGATAGTTCATTTGTAATTTAACTTTTATATAAGCTATAACTTTTATAAAACATTTTTAGTTTATAAAGCAGCTATACATGGTGCATTTTTAACAATTAAATATACAAATTTAGTGCTGAATAAACTATTAGTACTTAATACAGATTAATACTTTAACAAAAAGATAAAACAGTAACACAAAAAAATCCGTTAGAAATTCTAACGGATTTTTTAAAAACAATTCTATAAGCCGGATTCTGTCACCCTAAGGTGCCTTATCATTTATCTAGGCTTACAATTACTTGTAAGCTCCATCTGCCTACCCCTCAACAACGGACGAGTAACCCTTAGATGTTGATATACATGGCATTTCACCGCATAGAGTTTACCTGGTTTCACTACAGCATTACCTGTACATTCTTTCTGTTGCACTTGTCCTCCTAAAACGAGTTTAGTGACGGGCGTTACCCGCTATGCTACTCTTTGGTGTCCGGACTTTCCTCTGACATAGAGCCAGCGATAAGGCGAATTGCTTGGCAAATTTACGTTATTTAAGTGTAAAACTGTTAGTAAAAAAATATAAAAAATTGTATATTTAGCTAATTAAGTGATAAACAAGTAACCAAAACCTCTTATTATGGAACCTATTTACAAATACGAAACAACAACGGTAGCTTTAGAGCAGCTAAACAACTTAGGGTATACCAAAGATTTTAATGTTGATGCCCACCATTTACAAAAACATTTAGATGATGTAATTATTGATTATGTATATCGTTACGAAGGTAACTCGAATCCGGGTGACGAAAGCTTAGTTTTAGGCTTAACATTAGGACATGAAAAAGGTGTTTTTGTTTCAGGTTTCTCTGCAAATTCAAACAACGATTTGGCAATGCTTTTATGGAAAAAAATTTCACATAAATTCTAGTTATTTAAAAATAGAAAAGATTTTGCAAGTAGCCCTTCTAAAGGTTATATTTGCTATTCAATAATTTTATATGGAACAATTTGTAGTATCCGCACGTAAATACAGACCACAAACTTTTAAAGATGTTGTAGGTCAGCAAGCTATTACAAATACGTTGGTGAATGCCATCGAAACAAATCATTTAGCGCAAGCCTTATTATTTACCGGACCACGTGGCGTTGGTAAAACAACTTGTGCCCGCATTTTAGCTCGAAAAATAAATCAGCCCGGATATGATGATCCGAATGAAGATTTTACGTTTAATGTTTTTGAGCTGGATGCCGCATCAAATAACTCGGTTGACGACATTCGTTCGTTAATAGAACAAGTTCGCATACCGCCCCAAACCGGAAAGTACAAAGTTTATATAATTGATGAGGTTCATATGTTATCTACCTCTGCTTTTAATGCCTTTTTAAAAACTTTAGAAGAACCGCCTGCGCATGCTATTTTTATATTAGCAACTACAGAAAAACATAAAATTTTACCTACCATATTGTCGCGTTGTCAAATTTTTGATTTTAAACGCATTACAATAAAAGATGCTAAAGAACATTTAGCCGAAGTTGCACAATCTCAAAACATTACTTTTGAAGATGATGCCTTACAAATAATTGCTCAAAAAGCAGATGGTGCCATGCGTGATGCCTTATCTATTTTTGATCGTGTTGTTTCTTTTTGTGGCAATCATTTAACGCGAAAAGCAGTTGCAGAAAATCTAAATGTTTTAGATTTTGAAATTTATATCACCTTAACCGATGCAATTTTAGAAAATAAAATACCGGATTTGTTGTTGCAATTTGACAGCATTTTAGCCAAAGGTTTTGATGCGCATCAATTTGTTATTGGTTTAGCTTCGCATTTTAGAGATTTATTAGTTTGTAAAAATCCAAATACGCTTGTCTTGTTAGAAGCTGGTGAAATAGCACAACAATTATATCGTTCACAAGCAGAAAAAGCAAGTACAGAATTTTTACTTGAGGCAATTGATTTAGCAAATACGTGTGATTTAAAATTTAAAACAAGCCAAAACCAACGTTTATTGGTTGAACTTTGTTTAATGCAATTGGCTTCGATAACATTCGAACAAAAAAAAAATCCAATAACACATTCATAATTCCAGCATCGAATTATGTTAATAGCGTTCCAGAAGTAACTAAAACCTCAAATCAAGTTATCAGTAAACCTGTAACTGAAGTTCCTACTGTTAATCAAGTTAAAAATACTGAAGTTATTGAAGCAAAACAGGAAATAGCAGCTCAAGAACTGGTTGCACAAAAACAAGTTGTTTCTAAATACTCATTATTGGGTTTACAGAAAAAAAGGAAGCCGAATTACAACAAAAGGAACGGTTAAATCAATTATCTAAAGGGCCGGTTACGGCTATTGATTATGATAACTTGATGCAACATTGGAATAGCTTTGCTAAAAAATTAAATAAAAATGGCGAAAAAATTATGTACACGTACATGGTTTTAGATACGCCGAAATTAGAGAACAACACCATTAAATTAGATTTTCCGAATCAAAGTTCGAAAGAAGATTTTATAAAAAGACAAGGAAATTTAATGGCATATTTGCGCGAAAGTTTGCAAAATTTTGAACTTACCGTAGAAATTAACGTAACAGAAGAGGTAAAGCAAAAGTTTGCATTTACCCCTGAAGAAAAGTTTGAAAAGCTGAAAGAAATTAATCCAGCTATTGATTTGATGCGAAAATTGTTTGAGTTGGAATTAAGCTAACATTTGAGCTAATTTTTGTCCGGCAAAAACCAAAGCAATACCTACAACAACACTTAAAATGATGTAAATAAAACTGTCGAAAGATTGATTTGTTTGCATCATTTTTTGATTTTCTAAAGCAAAGCTCGAAAAGGTTGTAAAACCACCACAAAAACCAGTAATAAACAACAAACTTAAATGATCGTGGTTAATCTTATTTAAAAAATAAGTTGATAAAAAACCAATAACGAAACAACCAATTAAATTGGCCGCCAAAGTGCTTAAATGCATTTTTGTATTGGGAAAAATGTTTGAATAGCCAATTAAGTAACGAAAAACGCTACCAATACCACCGCCAACAGCTACTAAAATAATGTTTTTAATCATTTTCTATTTAATTTTGTTATAATAAAGTGCTTTTACAATTCCGTCAGAAAGCCCAATTTTAGGAACATAAATGTATTTGGCGCCAGACCATTTCATGGCATTTTTATATATTTTTAGGGCATGAATAATAACATCGGCACGGTCAGTATTTAATCCCAATTCATAAATACGTTCTTCGTATGACAAGCTATTTAGCTTATGATATTCTTTAGATAAATACGTAAAAGAAAGCGGTTTATTTTGTGCCTTACCAGATAGTTTGAATATTTTATTAATGTTACCGCCCGAACCAATTAAAGTAATTTCTGCTCCTATTTTTTTGGTTGTAATTTTTATCCATTGTTCTATTTCATCCCAAACTTCTTGGGTTACCATATCGTTTAACAAACGTACGGTTCCGATTTTAAACGATTTAGATTCGCTAATTTTTCCGGCAGTAAAAAATGAAAATTCGGTACTACCGCCGCCAACATCAATATATAAATAGCTTTTATCATTAGCTATAAACTTTTTTAAATCGGTGGTTGCTATAATTTGAGCTTCTTTTTTTCCGTCAATTACTTCAATAGCAATAGCTGCTTTTTCTTGAATGGCTTGTAAAACTTCAGGTCCATTATTTGCTTCGCGCATGGCAGATGTAGCACAAGCTTTGTATTTTTCAACGCCATAAACTTTCATTAAAAGCTTAAATCCGTTCATGGCATCAATCATTCGCTCTTTATTCAGGTCCGATATTTTACCATTTGTAAAAACATCTTGTCCTAAACGAATAGGCACTCGAATTAAAGAGCTTTTATTAAATTGTGGTTCTTTATCTTTTTCTTCAACAATATTAGCAATTAACAAACGCATGGCATTAGAGCCAATATCAATTGCTGCATATTTTTTAATTGTAATCATGTAGTTTACTTCGGGTTATACTAAAGTACTTTGGCTTCGTAATATTTATATATTTCCTTTTGAGATCTAATTTTTTCCGGATTGTCATCAACTTTATATTCGTTAGCTAAATCGGATGATTGAATGCGTGCTTTTACATTATCGCTCCAACCAATATCAAAAGTTTCAATCAATTCTTTTTTAATTTCTTTGTCGTAAATCGGACAAATTACTTCTACTCGATGATCTATATTTCTTGTCATTAAATCGGCAGAAGAAATAAAAACTTCTGGATTACCTGAATTTCCGAAAATAAACAAACGGGTATGTTCTAAATAATTATCTAAAATGCTAATTACCTCAATATTTTCACTTAAAAAAGGAATTTGAGGACGTAAACAGCAAATACCGCGAATAATTAGTTGAATTTTCACTCCTGCCATGCTGGCTTCGTACAACTTATCTATCATTTTAAAATCGGACAAGCTGTTCATTTTCATTTTAATTAAACCTTCGCGTCCGCTTTCAACATTATAAATTTCGCGTTCAATTAATTTGTAAATGCGTTGGCGGGTATAATGTGGCGAAACAATTAAGTCTTTATAACGATGAATTTTATAATTGGTTTCAAAAAACTCAAAAACGCGGGTTACATCTTTTAAAATAGTTAATGATGAAGTTAATAACGTAACATCAGTATAAAAACGTGCTGTTGATTCGTTAAAATTACCGGTAGATATAAAGCCATAACGTTTAATCTTTTCATTTTCAATACGTTCTACAACACAAATTTTACTATGTACTTTCAAACCTTTAACACCAAAAATAAGTTTGATGCCCTCGGTTTGCATAATTTCGGAATAATTGATGTTGCTTGCTTCATCAAAACGCGCTTGCAATTCAATACAAACGGTAACTTTTTTACCGTTTTTGGCAGCATTTATTAACGAACTAATTATTTGAGAATGTTTAGATAAACGGTAAAGCGTAATTTTTATACTGGTAACCGACGGATCTAAAGCTGCTTCACGTAAAAACTTAATAATATAGGCATAACTTTGGTACGGAGAATGCACCAAATAATCTTTCTCGGCAATGCGTTTTAAAATACTACCTTGCAAAGACAAGCCCGGAACGGGTAATGCTGGTTTAGTTTCCTCTAACAAATCAAACCTACCTAAATTCGGGAAATCCATATAATCACGGCGGTTATGGTATCTTCCGCCAGGAATAATGCTATCGGTCGCATCAATACCCATTCTGTTTAATAAAAAGGATAAAATATCTTCATCCATTTCTTTATCATACACAAAACGTACAGGTTCACCAACGCTACGATCTTTAACGCCTTCGTAAATTTTTTCTAAAAAACTTTTATTTAAATCGCTATCAATTTCTAGTTCGGCATCACGCGTAATTTTAATCATATGTGCCGATATATGTTTGTAATCAAACATATTAAAAATTTCACGCAGGTTGTAACGAATAATATCGTCTATTAAAATGATGTATTTTTTATTATCTGCTGATGGAATTTCTACAAATCGGTTTATTGTAGTAGGAATCTCGATAACGGCATACAACACACGCTTTTCCGGAAACGGCTGCAAACCATATGGGGATTCTGGATTTAAAACCATTTTTATGGCTAAATACCCCGATGTATCACGTAGCAAAGGAAACTCCGTAATATCGTTTAACATAATAGTAACCAAAGAATTGCTTACTTTATGTAAAAAGAATTCTTTTACAAATTTTTCCTGATTTTGTGAAAGTTGCGTTTCATTAATGATATAAATATCATGTTGTTCCAATTGCTTTTCGATATCGCTTAAAATACGTAAGCTTTCGGCTTGTTGCTGAATTACAACTTCGGTAATTTGTTGCATAAGCTTTTTAGACGAAATACCGCCTAAAATTTTTTCCCCCGAAATTTTTTGGTTACGCATACGTCTGATTGTTGCGTAGCGAACGCGGAAAAATTCGTCTAAATTATTAGAAAAAATACCCAAAAAGCGTAACCTTGATAGCAAGGGTACACTTATATCTGCGGCTTCTTGTAATACACGTGCATTAAAAGCCAGCCAGCTTAAATCACGGTTAATATATTTATCACTAAGTCGTAATTCTTTCATTTTTTAATTGCTTTGGAAAAATAGCATGTTCTAACGTGCCGTTATCAATCGATTTCCAACTAGAATCAGGAAATGCTATGGAAATATACGACGAAGTTGGCACATTAATAAGCGTATTACCGGTAAATTTATTAACAAAATCTAATATTGCATCGTTATGACCAAATAAAATAAGGTTAGAATATTTATCGTCGCAATTTTTAATACAATGTTCTAAATTTTCGGCCTCAAAAGTATACAACTCGTTTTTAAAAATAATAGTTTCTAACGGAATTGATAAGTTTTGTGCAAAAATTAGCGCAGTATCTTTTGCGCGTTTTGCAACACTAGACCAAACCACAAATTTTTCAGGTAGGTAATCGGTGATAAATTCTGAAACTTTAAAAACGTCTCGAATTCCTCTACTTGATAAGGGGCGTTCTAAATCTGAAGTCATTTTTTTCCAATCAGATTTTCCGTGGCGAATTAATATTATTTTTTTCATAACAAAATAAGGATATAAAACGGTTGAACTTTTGTTTTATATTTTCGAGAAATAAACTTGTATTTCTCGATTAAATATATTATGAATATACTGCTTTATTTGTAAAGTTAATTTAATAAAACACTAAATTTTATATAATAATCTCTAAATTAACTATTTTTTATTACATAAAGTTAAGTAAAGCAATGGCTGCCATGGCCTCAACAATAGGTACAGCACGCGGAACAACACACGGATCATGACGTCCTTTACCATGTAAAGTTATAATTTCACCTTCGTTTGTTAAAACTTCTTGATTTTGAATTAGAGTTGCTACCGGTTTAAATGCAACGTTAAAATAAATATCCATTCCGTTAGAAATTCCTCCTTGAATACCGCCCGAAAAATTTGTTTTTGTTGTGCCATCTGCATTAAACAAATCGTTGTGCTGGCTACCCAACATTTCAGTACCTGCAAAACCGCTACCGTATTCAAAACCTTTTACCGCGTTGATAGATAACATGGCTTTACCAAGTTCTGCATGTAATTTATCAAAAACAGGTTCACCCAATCCTACCGGCACGTTTTTAATCACGCAAGTTATAATTCCGCCTACAGAATCGCCTGCTTTTTTAACTTGTTTAATATACATTTCCATTTCTGCAGCTTTAGCTAGATCCGGGCAACGTACTGCATTACTTTCTGTTAAAGTTAAATCTAACTCTGTGTATGGTTTTTCAACTTTTATATTTCCTACGGAAGAAACGTAAGCTTGAATGCTAATTGTGGGCATTACTTGTTTTGCAATGGCACCAGCAACTACGCGAGCTGCTGTTTCGCGCGCTGAGCTTCGCCCTCCGCCACGATAATCACGAAAACCGTATTTCTTATCGTACACGTAATCTGCGTGCGACGGACGGAAGGTATTTTTAATATCAGAATAATCGTGTGATTTTTGATTGGTATTTGGAATAAAAAAACCAATTGAAGTTCCTGTGGTTTTTCCTTCAAAAATTCCAGATAAAAACTTTACTTCGTCTGGTTCTTTACGTTGGGTAACAATTGCTGACTGCCCCGGTTTACGACGGTCAAGTTCTACTTGAATTTGATTAAAATCTAACGCAATGCCCGAAGGACATCCGTCAATAACTCCACCAATTCCTTCGCCGTGCGATTCGCCAAAGGTGGTTACTTTATATTTTGTGCCAAATGAATTTCCTGCCATTATTTTACTTAAAATGCGTGTTACGCTAAGTTATTATTTTTAATTCAGAAAGCCAATTCATTACTGAACTGGCTTTTTATTTGCTAATGCTTTTTCATAAATTGCTACATACATAGGTAAAATAGCTTCGATATTAAAAACCTTTGCGCGTTTGTAGGCGTTTTCTTTAAAGGTTTCTAAACGCTCTGGGTTTTCTAAAATATATAAGGCGTTTTTTGCCATATCGGCAACATCACCAACATTACTTAAAAATCCTGATTCTCCTTGAATGTTTACTTCCCCTAATCCGCCAGCGTTAGATGATATTACGGGAACTTTACATGCCATAGCTTCGAGCGCAGCTAAACCAAAACTTTCGCTTTCAGAAGGTAGTAAAAACAAATCAGAATATTTTAATATGCGGTCTACATCGGTTGTATTTCCGAAAAAGATTACTTTGTTTTCAATACCTAATTGTTCGCATAAATCTTCTGCTTTTTGCTTGTCAGGCCCTTCTCCTACCATCATTAACTTAGCAGGAACCGTTTTCTGTATTTCATTAAATATTTTAACAACATCCAAAACTCGTTTTACAGTTCTGAAATTAGAAATATGAGTAATAATAAATTCTTCGGGCTGTGCCATATTAGCACGGCAACATTTAGAAGTATTAAATTGCTCTTTAATTTCGGCATCGATAAAGTTTGGAATTACGTAGATTTCTTTTTTAATATCAAAAAAATCGTAGGTATTTTTCTTTAAACTTTCTGAAACAGATGTAACATAATCTGATTTATTAATACTGAATGTAGCTGCTGTTTTATAATGCGGATGTTTACCAACTAAAGTAATATCTGTACCATGCAACGTAGTTACAATAGGTAAATAAATTCCTTCTTCCAATAACATTTTACGAGCCATATAACCGGCAAACGCATGCGGAATTGCATAATGCACGTGTAAAATATCTATTCCGTATAATTTTACGGTATCTACAATTTTACTTGAAAGCGCTAATTCATAGGGTTGATAATGAAATAATGCATATTCAGGAACATTAACTTCATGAAAAAATATATTTGGATTTAGTAAATCTAAACGTACGGGTTGTTTGTAGGTAATAAAGTGAATTTCATGGCCTTGACGGGCTAATTCTAATCCTAATTCAGTAGCTACTACTCCACTCCCACCAAATGTGGGGTAGCATACAATGGCTATTTTCATTACTTATTATTTTTAGTACAATATAGCACGAACAATTGATATAATTTATTTTTTTATAAAAAAAAGACTAGTAAAACTAGTCTTGAATTGCGTCGTAAATCACACGCTGAATATCTTCTCTAATATTATTTTTGGATAACAAATTGGTATTCGCATTAGGATAGGTTCGGTTTGATAAAAACACATACACCAATTCTTTATCCGGATCTGCCCAAGTCATGGTACCGGTAAAGCCCGTATGTCCAAAACTGCTTTTAGACGTACAACCACAAGTTGGTCCTAAATTACCTAACTGCGGTTTATCGAACCCTAAACCACGACGATTACCCACATTACAATTATAACACGTATTAAATGCATCTAAAGTTGTTTCAGCAATAAACTGATCGCCCCCGTAATAGCCTTTTTGCAAATACATTTGCATCATTTTGGCCACATCGGTCGCATTACCGAACAATCCGGCATGACCAGAAACGCCATTTTGCATGGCTGCTGCCATATCATGCACATAACCTTGTACTTTTGTATGACGGAAATAATTATCTTCTTCTGTTGGTGGAATTCGAGAAACATCAAACTTTTTTAACGGGTTGTAAGTTAACGTATTTGCTCCCATTTTGTTATAAAAAGTTGCATCAACCAAAACATCCAACTTTGTTTTATATTCTTTTTCTAAATATTCTTTAAAAATAATGAATGAAAAATCGGTGTATTTGTATTCTTTTTTAGGCAACAATTTGCTTGTAGCAATGGTTTTTAAAATGGTATCGTTGTAATCGTTTCTCAGGTATAAATTTTCTGAAACTTGTGCAGAAAAACCTGTTGCGTATGTTTGACGGTAATATTTAGCTAAAGGTTGTTTGTTTGCATCTAATGTTTTTAAATAAAAACCAATCCACGGATACAAACGTGCTTGATGCAACAACATATCTTGCACGGTAATTTTTTCTTTATCCGAATTTCTAAAAACAGGCATTAGTTTTCCTAACGGATCAGTAAATTCATATTTATTTTGCTCGTAAGCGCGCATCATCATTGGTAGAGTTGCTAAAATTTTAGTAAGCGATGCCAAATCGTAAATATCGGTATTGGTTATAGCATCTGTTTTTGTATAATCTTGATAACCAAACGATTTTTGATATACAATTTTACCTTTACGCGCAACAACTACTTGAATACCCGGTGTCATTTTCTCAGCAATTGCACGATTGGCAATAACATCAATATCTTGTAACATAATCGAGCTCATTCCAACATTCTCCGGATATGCGGTTGCCAACCTTTTTAAAGGAACCGTTTTAAAGCCCGTACCATAAGGCATTTGTGGAGCAATAGAAACAGGTAATTCCCCCTTAGCGCCTATGCCACCAAAAATAACATCGGCAGCAGCTTGCTGAGCAGGTTCAACATTTTGATACGCAACAATTAGATTGTTGATTTTGGTGTAATCCTTAATATCTAACAAAACATAAGGACGTGCAAAAACCGTAAAATATACCGTATTTTCGGCAGCAATTGCTTGTAATTTTGCAATTTCTGAAGCACTCATGGTTTGCTTTTTCCAAGCTCCATCTTCTTTATGATAACCCACAATTACTTTGCTGTAACCTTTTAAATCGGCTAATAAAGATGGGCTGTCTGCTTCTAAAACAGTTATTTCTTTGTAATTATTTAAGGTGTTTAAAAATGATTGATTATCACCATCGCCTAATTTTACGTAAGCGATGTTTTCAAACTCCAAATCGCGAATCGGAATTTCTCCAACTTCTTTTTTCGCAATGGTAATCATGTTATCAAACAATTCTCGATTTAGAGCGTCATATTTTGGTGCATTTAAATCGGCAACTAAATAATTTAAATCTATTGGGCGGTACTTGTTTAAACCTGCGTAATATTTATATTTTAATATTTTTTTTACAGAAGATGCTAAGCGCTTGTCAGAAAACGCATCTTTTTCATAAGCTTCTTTAAACTTTTCAATCGCTAACGGAACATTTTCTGAAAACAACATCACATCATTACCTGCTAAAAATGCAGCTAAATCAACTTCACCTGGTGATTTGTAGCTTGATGCACCTTTCATGTTTAATGCATCCGTAAAAATTAAGCCTTCAAAGTCAAAATCTTCTTTTAATAACTCGGTAATCGTGCTGTATGATAATGAGGTAGGAACTCCTTTTTCTTTTTCTAAAGCCGGAACATCTAAATGCGCAACCATAACGCTGGCTAAACCAGCTTTTATAGCACTTTTGTATGGATAAAGCTCAACCGCATCTAATCTTTTACGATCAAAATTTAAAAATGGTAACGTATGGTGTGAATCTACCGACGTATCGCCATGCCCCGGAAAATGTTTTCCGGTTGCAAAAATACCACCCTTTTGTAATCCTTTAAGCAAAGCAACGCCTTTATGAGCTACGTTATGCGGATCTTCCCCAAAAGAACGATTCCCGATAATTGGATTTAGCGGATTAACGTTTACATCTAAAACCGGCGCAAAATTAAATTGAACACCCATGCGTTTTGCTTGTTCCGCCATGGCATAACCAGTTTTTTCGATCAATTTTTCGTCTTGAATAGCCCCCAAACTCATATTCCAAGGAAAGCGATAGGTAGAATCTAATCGCATGGCTAAGCCCCATTCGGCATCAATACCAATTAGCATGGGCACTTTACTTTTGGCTTGGTAACGGTTGGTTAATGTTGCTTGACGCACTGGCCCGCCTTGAAAGAAAATAACTCCGCCAATTTTATATTTTTCAACAAGTTCATCAATTTGTTTATAATGCGTTTCGTTTTTATTAGAATAGGCTGCAACCATAAATAATTGCCCCAACTTTTCTTCAAAAGTTAATTGTTTGTAAACGCTATCTACCCAATGATGCATAGCACGCTCATCTACCTGATAATAGCTTGAAATTTTTTGTGCAACTACTAAATAACTACTTAAAAAGAATAAAAAAACAAATTTATAACGCATAATATATTTTAGAAGTAAAAAAAAATCATCATAAAAATATGATGATCTTTTTTAAAATTTTAGATTTTATTTAAAAAAAACGATTGTGCCAACTTTCTTTTGCAGGAACTTCCCAAAACTCTTCAAATTCGCCAATTGTGTTTACTAAATTGTTAAAAACAATGGTATTATTTGATACAGCTTTTTGTTTTGCCATTTGCTTAAATTCAATAAGCGGTTTATGAGCAATATGTTCGCCTAATTTAAAGGTTACATTCATTTTATCCAACAAATCTACCGTATATTTTTTTTCTAATTGCTGAATAAATCCAACAGAAGCATCAATTGAACAACCAGAAACATTTTGAATTTCTTGATTTACCGCAATTATTATAAAACGGTTGTATTTTATTTCGAAAGATGCATGCAAATCTTTACCATGCGTAGCCCATTGTTGCAAGAAGTTTTTTAAATCTTCTTGAATTTCTAGTACTTCTTCATCAGAAAATTTGCGGTTGGATTGATAAATCCAGATTTTAGAATCTTTTGGTAATTCATTAAAAGGAATATACATGTTATTTTTTTTCGATAAATGAAACAATATTAAAAATTCTGAATTGCTTAAGTTTCGGATCGTATAAACTAGATTCAAAATACGTTAACTCAACCACATCATTTTTTTTAAGTTGGTTATCGGTTAACAAATAAGCCGATTCAAAATCATTTAGTAAATAAAATTCGGTTGTTTTTCCTGAATTTTCTTTTATGGTGAAAGACAAAAACTGTTTATTTTGTATTTTATCAAACCTTCCAAATGCCGTTTGATACGCCGTATCATTAGCTTCTTCATCAGTAAAAAGCGCTGTAAATGCATCGGGACATTCTATAGCTAAACGCATGCCAATTTCTTCACCAAAACGTTGCATAGTTTCAATGCCAATTGTACCGTCGGTACCGAAATAATAAATCACATCGTCTTTATAATCGCCAACGTTTTTAAGCAAAAACAAGCCCATAGCTGTATCATTATGAATATCTACGCCTGGCTTGGCTAATTCTTCACAAATATTTTTAGCTATGTGTTCTAAAAGTTCGGGTTTAGAAAGCTTTTGCGCAAAAGCGATTTGGCTTAGTAAAAGAAAAATGATTGTTTTTTTCATGTAACTTTATAAATCTTGTGCGTTAGCAATAATTTCAGCAATATCTAGCACTTGCACTTCACCTTCTTTATGATTAAATTTTACACCGTCTGTTAACATGGTATTACAAAACGGACATCCGGTTGCAATTACATTTGGCGTGGTTTCTAACGCATCATCTGTACGCTCCATATTAACTTCGCGATTTCCTGGTTCAGGCTCTTTAAACATTTGAGCACCTCCAGCACCACAACATAATCCGTTAGCACGAGAGCGTTTCATTTCTACCAACTCGGCATCTAATTTTTCTATTAAATCACGAGGTGCTTCGTAAATGCTATTTGCACGACCTAAATAACACGGATCGTGAAAGGTAATGCGTTTGCCTTTAAAGCTTCCGCCTTCAACCTTTAAACGGCCTTCATCTAACAACGATTTTAAAAATTCGGTGTGATGAACAACCTCATAATTACCACCTAGCCCAGGCCATTCGTTTTTAATGGTATTAAAACAATGTGGACAAGCGGTAACAATTTTTTTTATTTCGTAACCATCTAAAACCTGAATATTCATCATGGCTTGCATTTGAAATGCAAATTCATTCCCAGCACGCTTAGCAGGATCGCCCGTACAACTTTCTTCTTGTCCTAGAATTGCAAAATCAACTTTTGCTTGGTTTAATATTTTTACAAATGCTTTCGTAATTTTTTTAGCGCGATCGTCAAAACTTCCGGAACAACCTACCCAAAATAAAACTTCGGGTTGTTTGCCTTGAGCCAAAAAATCGGCCATTGTTGGTACTACTAAATTTGACATATTTATGTTTTTGAAATCGGTTAATAAATTAGGCTTCGTTTACCCAGTTTGCACGGTCTTGTTGGTTGTACTGCCATGGTGCACCATTGTTTTCTATATTGGTCATCATGTTGTTTAATTCGGTTGGGGCTGCAGATTGCTCCATAACTAAATAACGGCGCATATCCATAATAATAGACAATGGTGAAATGCTTACCGGACATTCTTCTACACAGGCATTACATGTCGTACAAGCCCAAAGTTCTTCTGGCGAAATATGATCGTTTAATAACGAGCGACCGTCGTCAACAAATTGACCGTTGTTGGCATCTAAAACAGCGCTTACTTCTTCTAATCGATCGCGCGTTGCCATCATTATTTTACGTGGAGATAATTTTTTACCGGTAATATTTGCTGGACATGATGATGTACAACGCCCGCATTCAGTACACGTATATGCACTTAGTAATTGAAACCAATTTAAATCCATTACGTCTGAAGCTCCAAACTTTGCAGGAACTGCATCTGCACCTTCTGCAGGAGCAGCGTACGGATCGGCATTTGGATCCATCATTAATTTCACTTCGTTTGTAACCGATTCTAAATTGTTTAGTTCTCCTTTCGGATTTAAATCGGCAAAATACGTATTTGGAAACGCCAATAAAATATGTAAATGCTTAGAATAATACAGGTAATTCATAAAGGCTAAAATTCCTAAAATATGAATCCACCAACAAGCACGTTCTACCATGTAAACCGATTCGGGGCTCCAACCGTTAAAAATTGGCGCAATAAATTGCGAAACCGGAAAGGCTCCAACAGCAGTAAAATGTGAATAACCTAAAGTTTGTAAATGTAAATCGGCTGCGTTCATGGTTAAAAAAACAACCATTAAAACAGTTTCGATTAATAAAATAATGTTCGCATCTTTTTTTGCCCATCCTTTTAAATCGATACTATTGAATCGTTTTAAATGAATAATGTTTCTTCTGATAAAAAAGATAACAACAGCAACAATTACTAAAAAGGCTAAAATTTCGAATGAGCCAATTAGGTAATTGTAAATGCTACCAACTGCTGATAAAACGCGATGGGTTCCAAACAAGCCGTCAATCAATATTTCTAGTAATTCAATATTAATTACCACGAATCCTACATATACTAAAATATGCAAAATACCGGCAACCGGACGTTTTACCATTTTAGATTGCCCTAAAGCAATTCTTACCATGTTCTGAAAACGTTGTTTCGAATTATCCTTTCGATCAACTTTTTGCCCAAGTTTAATGTTACGAATTAGTTTTTTTACATTTTTAGCAAAGAAACCAAATCCGATAATTAAGACAATGGCGAAAAATATATTGTCTAAATAACTCATCATGTAATTTAAGTAGTTTAAGGTTAGTTTATAGTAATTATTGTTCTACCACTTCAATAGTTTCTGGAACAACATATGGTTTATTTTTTTTACCAAAAACAGAAATATTAATATAACGTGTTGGATTTAAACGAACGTCTTGTAATAATAAATTTAATTCGTTAGATGCTTTGGTAAGGTTATCATACATTTCAGGATCTTTAAATATTTTACCCACCGTACCGTTACCTTGCTCAATATCAGCCAACAATCCGTTAACTTTAGTTAAGGTTGATTGTAACTCGTTTACTAATTTATCTAGTTCTGCTTTTTCTAGGTCAGATGCAATATTAGCAAAACTTTTGGTAGTTTGGTCTAAATTGGTAACTGCTGAACTTAATTTAGATTTGTTCTCAACAAGTAACTGATCTACATTTTTAGAAATAGATGTAAAGTTATGCATGGTTGTATTTAAAGATGCAATTGTACCTTTTAATTCTTGCTGTGTTTTAGCATCTAAAATGGTATTAACGCTAGATAAAGTTGTATTTAAACTGCTTAACACCGAATCAACCTTTGCTTGTAAAGGCGATAACAAACTGCCTATATTATCTGTTAAACCTAATTTTACAGTTCCTTCTAAATACGCACCATCTTGTGCATATTCGGTACTATTAAAATCTAAATTTAACGCAATTGCTTTTGCACCAATTAAACTTGGTTCGTAAATGCTTGCTGTAGTATTTGTAGGAATATCTACATCGGTAGTCATTAAAATTTCAACCAATAATTTACCAGATTTAGGTTCTAAAGTAATTGTATTTACTTTACCTACATGCAACCCGTTGATTGTAACAGCAGCCGATGGTGCCAAACCTTCTACATTATCATAAACCACGTAATAGGTATGTGACGTATTAAAAAGGTTACGCCCTTTTAAAAAGCTGTATCCCCAAATAAAAAGTAATACAGATCCGATTACTAAAATGGCTGCTTTTATTTCTCTAGTTAATTTCAAAATATCTATTTTTAATTATTTATCACAAAAGTATAAAATTATTGTTTTTAGAAGTTACTTTAAAGCTTCAGAAACGCTAACTTTTTTTCCGTCTTTGTAGGCAACAACAAATGCTGAGTCGTAACCTTTTGCTTGTGCTTGTTTAAGTAATTCTTTTGCAGCATCATAGCTTGATGTGCTACCGTAGTAATATCGGTATAAATTTCCGGCACTTTCTATAGAAATTGGACTTAAACCTTTAAAATTTTGAGCTTTTAGTTCTAATTTTTTTCCACTTGCAGATATTTGAACTTTAAATTCTACATTATTTATAGCCTTAGAATCGCTCACATTTGTAGCTATTGTAGTACTTGGTGCCGTATCAGCAATTAATAAATTATCTCCACCATAATATTCTTTTTTATAGCTGATAATTGAATTGGCGATTTGCTGTGCTAATTTACGTTGTCCGGCAGCCGAATCTAAATATTTTGCTTCGTTTTTATTGGTTAAAAAACCTAATTCGATTAAAACGCGTGGCATATAAATATCTCGCAAAACTAAGAAACCAGCTTGTTTTACACCTCGGCTGTAACGGTTGGCACCTTCAAAGTTTTTTTCTAACGCTGCTGCTAATTCAATACTTTGAATTAAATTATCTTCCTGTAAAATTGATGTACCAATAACCGATTCGGGCGATTTTGGATCGTACCCATCATATTTAATTTTATAATCACTTTCTAAAGTAATAACCTCATTTTCTCGGCGTGCAACCTCTAAATTGGATGCGTTTTTTGTTACCCCCATTACAAAGGTTTCTGTACCATGCGCCGCCGGTGCTTTTGCTGCCGAGTTACAGTGAATCGAAACAAATACGTTTGCATGCGCTGCATTAGCAATTTTAGGGCGGTTAGCAAGCTCAATAAACACATCGGTTTTACGGGTATAAACCACCTCTATATCTTTTTCTTTTTCTAACATTTCGCCAACTAATAAAGTTGTAGCCAAAACCACATCTTTTTCTTTTACTCCATTTGCAATAGCTCCTGGATCTTTACCACCGTGACCGGCATCAAGTACAACTTTAAATTTTCCATTTTGCGCTGTAACACAAATTGGTACAAAAAACAAGACAATTAATAAAGTAAGTATGTAATTTTTTTTCATATTATTTTAAATCCTAATAAGATTATAATTTTAATAAATGCTTAAATTTCACAAAAAATATATGTAGTTTTGAACCTTTGAATTTAAGCAACATTCTACAAAAATAGTATATAAAGACTTGCGTACAAATATATTTCATATCGTTTTCATATTTTCCTGCGTTTTAGGAACATTTACACCGGCTTTAGCACAAGACGGAAAAGCAAAAAACATTCAGTTAAACGCTGAAAAACAAAACAATATCACCCAAAAACCACTACCTAAGGTTCCTCAGGATTCTATACCTGTAACAGATACAATTCCTGTTAAAAAAAATGCTCCTTTAGATGCCATTGTTAAAAAATCGGCTAAAGATTACGAAAAGGTAAACCTTAAAAAAAGTGAGCTAACCCTGTACAACGAGGCGCATTTAATTTACAAAGATATCGATTTAACAGCCGGAATTATTGTTTTTAACTTTGATAAAGACGAAGTTTATGCCGGTCGCATTAAGGATTCTTTAGGAAATTATACTCAAAGGCCTGTTTTTAAACAAGGACAAAATATTGTAGAACCCGATTCAATCCGCTTTAATACTAAAACAAAAAAAGCATTGGTTTGGAATTCTAGAACCACGCAACAAGATTTTAAAATTAAAGCTGAAGTATCAAAACGTGTTAATGATTCGGTTTATTACATGCAAAAAGCACGTTTAACAACTTCTGAAGATATTGATAATCCGGAATATTACTTTAATATTCAAAAAGTAAAATTTGTACCCGGCGAAAAAGTTGTTGCTGGTGTTACCAATATGGTAATTGCCGATGTACCTACTCCATTAGGTTTGCCTTTTGGCTATTTTCCGATTACTAGCAATGCGGTTTCCGGTTTCATTATTCCGTCATTTGGAGATACCAACAACCGTGGATATTTTATTCAGAACGGGGGGTATTATTTTGCAATTAATGACCATGTTGATTTAACTGTTTTAGGTGATTATTATACAAACGGAAGTTGGGCTACGCGTTTTGAATCGTCTTACGGAAAACGTTATCGATATAACGGACGTGTAAACATTCGTTTTGAAAATATTATTTTAGGTGAGCGTGGGTTTCCTGATTATTCTAAAACAAGAAACTACAACATTCAGTGGTCGCACGCACAAGATCAGAAGGCAAATCCGTATTCTAAATTTTCGGCTTCTGTAAATATGGGTAGTAGCCAATATTTTAGAAACTCATTAAACATGGCTAACATTGGTGCCAGCTTAAACAACACCTTAAGCTCATCTATTAACTACAACAAACGTTTTACTACTGTTCCAGAAGTTAATTTAAGCATCACAGCAACCCATTCGCAAAACACCAACACCAAACGTATTGATATGACCTTACCAACGGTTCAGGCCAGCGTAGACCGTATTTATCCGTTTGCTAAACGTGACGAATCTAAACGTGGTATTATAAAAAACATCAACTTACAATATAATTTTAACGCTCAAAACAAATATACAACTAGCGATTCGTTGTTTTTCTCACCAACCATGTTTAAAGATCAGGGAAAAACCGGCTTTTCACATAATATTCCTTTAAGCACAAACTTTAAAATTTTCAAACATTTTTCGGTTAGTGCCTCAGCAAATTACAACGAGGTTTGGCAATTAAACACCATTCGCAAATATTACGACAGCCAAAGTAACAAGGTAGTTGACGAGAATATAAATGGTTTTGAAGCATACAGAACCTACAACTTAAACACCTCGATCGGAACAACATTTTACGGAACATTTAACTTTGGTAAAGAAAAGCGAATTCAAGCCATTCGTCATACGGTTCGCCCTTCTATTTCTTATATGTACACACCAAGTTTTGAGCAATATTATGATACATATGCGTTAGATGCTTCGGGAACAAATTATGGAGATTATACCAAGTTTCAGGGTGGTTTATACGGAGTTCCATCATTAAACCAGGCCAGCAATGTAGGGATTAATATAGGAAACTCATTTGAAGCAAAAGTACGTGACGACGAAAAAGGCGAATCTAAAAAAGTAATGCTTTTAAATTCATTAAACATTCAAACCACGTATAATTTAGCTGCCGATTCGTTAAAATTGGCTCCTTTACGAATTGTTGGTGGTACCGCCTTGTTTAACAACAAATTAAACGTAAACTTTGGTACAACTTTAGATCCGTATGCAATTGATAACGCAGGACGAAGAATTGACAAATGGAACATTGATAACGGCGGAAGCTTGTTTAGAATGACATCAGCCAACTTAACGTTGGGTTATTCGCTTTCTAGCCGCGATTTAAAAGCCGACGGAAAAGAAAATTTAGAAAATTTAAACGCTGCAAACGGTGGTAGACCAGATGATTTATTTGGCCGTGCTATTGATATGGCAGATCAACGTAAAAGTTTATTTAACAAACAAAGTGAAGAAAATACGAGCGAATTATATAACTTAGATATTCCTTGGGATATTCAGTTTGCTTATTCCCTAACCTACGCTAATACCAATCGTGAAAGCCGAATTGTAACCAATTCATTAATGGTAAACGGTAACCTAGATATTACACCACGCTGGAAAGTTGGTGCATCTACCGGATACGATTTTGCCAATAAAGGAGTTACTTTTACGCAATTGCGATTTGAAAGAGATTTATTATCTTGGCGTATGAGTTTTAACTGGGTACCTATTGGATTTAATTCGAGCTGGGGCTTTTTTATCGGAATCAAATCCGGAGCTTTAAGTGATATTAAATGGGATAAACGCAGTTTACCAGAACAACGATTAAGATAAACTAAAACAACTATGAAAAAAATAATTTATACAGACAAAGCACCTGCTCCAATTGGGCCATACAGCCAAGGCGTTGTAAACGGTAATATTTTATATACATCAGGTCAGATTGGTTTTGATGTAGCTAAAAACGATTTGGTTTTAGATACCATAGAAAACGAAACGCGTACCGTGCTAAACAACGTAAAAGCTATTGTTACAGCTGCAGGTTTTACTTTAGAAGACGTGGTTAAAGCAACCATTTTTATCTCTAACATGGACGATTTTGCACGCATAAATGCGGTATATGCAGATTTTTTTAACGAAGCTACTGCCCCAGCACGCGAATGTGTACAAGTTGCAAAACTACCTAGAAACGTGAATGTAGAAATTTCTGTATTCGCTATAAAAAATTAAACAACAACATATAAATACATAATTAATATGATTATTAAGCCAAGAACCAGAGGTTTTATTTGCCTTACTTCTCATCCAGAAGGAACTGCTCAAAACATAAAAAATCAAATAGAATACGTTAAATCAAAAGGTAAAATTGCTAACGGACCTAAAAAAGTACTTGTAATTGGTGCTTCAACTGGATTCGGAATTGCATCTCGCATTTCTGCAGCTTTTGGTTCTGATGCCGCAACTATTGGGGTGTTTTTTGAAAAACCAGCAGCAGAAGGCAAACCAGGAACTGCAGGTTGGTACAACACAGCAGCTTTTGAACAAGAAGCTCATGCAGCAGGTTTATATGCAAAATCAATTAACGGTGATGCGTTTTCTGACGAAATAAAACAACAAACTATTGATTTAATTAAAAAAGATTTAGGTCAAGTAGATTTAGTAGTTTATTCATTAGCATCTCCACGTCGTACGCATCCAAAAACAGGAGTTGCTTACGCATCGGTTTTAAAACCAATTGGCGAAACTTTTACAAACAAAACGGTTGATTTTCATACCGGAGTAGTTTCTGACATTTCAATTAATCCAATCGAAAACGATGAAGATATTACCAATACAATTGCCGTTATGGGTGGTGAAGACTGGAAGTTTTGGATTGAAGATTTAAAAGCAGCTGGTGTATTAGCAGACGGCGTTAAAACTGTTGCTTACTCGTACATTGGCCCTAAATTAACTTTCCCAATTTACAGAAACGGTACTATTGGTCAAGCTAAAAACGATTTAGAAGCTACCGTACCGGTATTAAACAATTTGTTAGCAGATATTAACGGAGTTTCGTACGTATCAGTAAACAAAGCTTTAGTAACGCAATCAAGTTCTGCAATTCCGGTAGTTCCGTTATATATTTCATTATTATTTAAAGTAATGAAACAAAAAGGAATTCATGAAGGAACTATTGAACAAATGCAACGTTTATTTGCTGAAAGATTATACACCAATGAACCTATTTTATTAGATGCTGAAGGACGTATTCGTGTTGACGATTTAGAAATGCGCGAAGATGTACAAGAAGAAGTTGCCAAACTTTGGGAACAAGTTACTACAGAAAATATTGAAGAAATTTCTGATATTGAAGGATACAGAAATGACTTTTTTAACCTATTTGGTTTTAACTTTGATGCGATTGATTACGATGCAGAAACCAATGAAGTTGTTCAGGTAAGCAGTATTTCTGAATAATTAAAATTAGATAAATAAAAAGCGTGAAAGTTAACTTTCACGCTTTTTATTTTATATCAACCGTATTAAAAATTATTTTAAAATGTTTAATCCAACATAATGCGTTGGTCTAAAAAAGTATAAGGCTCGTCAAAATCATCTTGCGTATCAATAAACTGAATGGTATTAGGGCTTAAAACAACAAAAGCATAACATTCGTAATGAGTTGCTTTTTCTTTTAATTCATAAAATAATCGGTCAGTAACCCACCATTCTCCCTGCTCTTCTAAAGTTTCAACTCCTCCATTAGCATATTGGGTTGTAAATTGTATTTTAAACACTCCGTTTTCATATCTATTTAGTATCCAACTATTTACTTCGCCAACAAAATAACTCCCGTTATCTGTTCCTTTCCACATTCCTACAAAACGAGAATCAATTTCTTTCAAATTTAAGATTTTATTATAGAAAGCAAATGTAATAAAATTGCCTACGTAGTTCATCGATAAAAAGTAATCTTTCATCACATTTTAATAAGTTAAAATAATATTAAAAAAAAAAAACACGTTAATCATTAATTAACAAACAAAAAGTTACCATGAAAAAAATATTTTTTTTTATTTTTAGTATTATAACCCTAAATTCTTTTGCACAAGTTGGTATAAATACGCACACCCCTAAAGCGAGTTTAGAAATTGCTTTTGATGCCGATAGTTCTGTTCCTAGTGGTGTTCTTGTACCGAGAATGACCGTTGCTGAATTAGAAGCTACTACTGTTACTTTAACAGCAGATCATCACGGAACATTAATTTTTATAACTGATGGGGAATCGGGAACAAAAGATGAAACGAGAGAAATTAAAGGTTCAGGTTTTTATCATTATCACTCAACTTTTAAAAAATGGATTCTAAATGACACTGAACCTTGGATGTCTAAAGAAACAAATTCAGCAGCAAGACTAAACTCTGAAAGCATTTATCAGCTAGGGTCTGTTGGCGTAGGGCACTCCCAAATAGATAATTCGGCACAATTAGACATTTCCGCTTCAAACAAAGGTTTATTAATTCCTAGACTTACAACACAACAGCGTAATACCCTGTCTGAAACTGCCGCAAATGGTTTGATGATATTTAATACTACCACCAATTGTTTAAACTATTGGGAAGGTAATCTTAAACAATGGTTAAGTTTATGTGGTACATACGACCCTGCGGAGTTTAATCTTTTAGATTGTACTTCACCCACTGGTCCTTCCGAGAAGTTATTGCAAGGTCAAGGTTTAGTTAGTACATCAGATACTTATACTGTTAAAATAAATGTTACTCAAATTGGCACATATACTATTTTAATTTATACTGCAAATGGCTATTCGTACTCTAAAACAGGTGTATTTACTCAAACTGGTTCGCACACTATAGTTTTAGAAGGACAAGGAACTCCTGCTAAGCCTGGAAACGATGAAGTTAAGCTTCGTTTTAACGGAATTGAAATTACACCAAATTGTACATTACCTACTGTAGAGGTATCACCGGCAAGTACAACTTTTGATATCGTTTGTACCACAACCCCTACATTAGGCCCTGGCGAATATAAAAACGCAATATCAATGACAGGCAGTAATTATGTTGAGTTTGACCTAGCTTCTGTTACGACACCAGGTAGCATAATTATAACAAGTAATAATCAAAATGGCATAAGCTTTTCATCTAATGCAATTACTATTTCTACGGGTGATACAAAAATACGTCTATATGCTCAAGGGACACCTACAAACATAGGTACGTTTACTTACAATATACAGTTACCTGGAACCTCAGTAACTGCTTGTTCCTTCCAAATCAAATTTGAAAACTCAACAGGTACATTTGAAAACCCAGCAACTTCATGTTTAGAAATTCTTAATAACGACTCTTCTACTAAAGATGGTTATTTCTGGGTTCAAGTAGGCGGTTCTGCTAAATATAAAACATATTGCGACATGAGTAATGGTGGCTGGACATTAATTAGTTCTCAATCTGAAAAAACATTAATCTCTTCACCTTATAGAAATTACCAACATACTTTAACTTTATTTGCTGAGATAAATGCGGTTAAAGATAAGACTACTCCTTTTAACGAATATAACTTTAGATTACCTAAAAATGCAATTGATGGAATTAACAAAACTCCTAGTCTTGCAAATCCGATGAAACTAAGGTATAGTATAAAACAAAATGGGCACACCGGTACAACAGTAACTGATATTGAAAATAGTACTGTTGCTCCTAAAGATGATATATGGAGTAATCAGAACTACTATGAAATTGATTTACATGAAAGAAATCCGTTTAACACTTATCATACAGGAAACATTCATGATCATTCATTAAAAGGAAAGTTGTTTAATTTACCTTTTGAAAAGTTGAATTCAAGCAATACACCAAGAACTCAGTTCGACGGGAATGTAAGAGGAAATTCATATGGTTTTTATTCTGATTTTTTTACTGGTTTTTACGGAGATCCTGGTTGGGCGGGTCCTGGTACAAAGAATTATACATATACTTATCCTGCACCAAATGCAGACAAAACCTTTGGCTTTAATGCAAATCAAATTAATGATATTTTTGGCTTATACCCTGGTGAAACTCAAATAAACCATCACATTGGCACATGTAGTCCTGTTGGTGACGATTTTGGTGGTCCTGCTACTTGTAGTGTTGGAGCTTACTGGACTGGTCATAGACCACATAATTTTAACAACAATGAAGGAAGAATTTTACAAGTTTGGTTTAAATAACATAAGTACATTATTTTTAAATATTTATCTATTTAATTTACTATGTTTTATTCCGTAACTAAAATAGATTAATAAACCTATTAAAAGCCAAACCCCAAAATAAATCCAGTTCCATAAAGACAACTCAGCCATCATATAAAAACAGCAAACCAATCCTAATAACGGAATTAAGGATAAATTTTTTCTGTAAGCCCAAACTACCAAGCCAACTAATGAAACAAGAAAAATCCACATCGGAATTTTATGCTGAAATAAAGCCCAGCCAGTTTCCCATTTTTGTGCTTCTGTAATAGGTAATTCAGAAACTACTTGTTTGTACAAATTAAAATCGTGTGCTTTTATTGTTGCTAATTCTTGCTCTACATCGGTAGAATGATAAAAATTATTCGCTAACAAATAAGCTGCAACTTTATCGTGCTGATTACCGGTAAAAGAAGTTACAATACCTGCTGGCGTATTAATTTCTGGCTGATTGGTTAAAAAGTTGTGTGTAGCTTGTTTATTTACTGTAAAACACAAAATTAAGCCTAAAACAAGTGCTGCTGGAGCAATGTATTTAGAATTAATGTAAGGTGTTCTAAATTTACCACGCGGAATATCTTTACGGTCTTGTAAAACCAAAACACCGGCGCAAACTAAAACAAAAGCAAATAAGGTTCCTATACTACATAAGTCAGTTACGGTAGTTAAATTTAAAAATAAAGCAGGTACAGCAACTACAAATCCGGTTACTATGGTTGCGAAAGATGGAGTTTTAAAACGTGGATGTATTTTTGCAAACTTTTTTGGCAACAAACCATCGCGGCTCATGCTCATCCAAATACGAGGTTGTCCCATCTGAAAAACCAATAAAACACTAGCCATGGCAACTACGGCACTAACAGCAATAATTCCGGATAACCATTTTAAGTTTAATGTATCAAAAACATAAGCCAACGGATCGCCTACTGCTAATTCCGAATAATTTACCATTCCGGTTAAAACAAGGGCAATAACAATATATAAAATGGTACAGATAATGATAGACCACATCATGCCTCGAGGTAAATCACGTTGTGGATCTTTACATTCTTCTGCCGTGGTAGAAATGGCATCAAAACCAATATAAGCAAAAAACACGGCCGAAACGCCTTTTAAAACTCCATTAGCACCATTGGGAGCAAATGGATTCCAGTTTTCTACATCAATATAAAATACCCCCACAGCAATTACCAACAATATAACGGCTAACTTAACCACAACCATGGCATTAGATGCGTTTCTAGATTCTTCTATTCCGCGGTAAACCAACCAAGTAATTAAAATAATAATTAACAATGCCGGAATATCTGCCACAAAATGAAAATCGCCCAATAATGGTGCTGTTTGCCATGCCATGTATGCATCTTGAATGTTTTGTGGCAAATTCTCGAACGTTTTACCAGCATTCATTAATGCAACAGCATCTGTAAATCCGGTCGATGCTGTAATATAATCGGTTTGCATCCACATCGGAATTTCAATTCCACCTGTAGCCAATAAAGTAGTAAAATAATCACTCCAAGAAATGGCAAGCGTAATATTTCCTACTGCGTATTCCATTATCAAAGCCCAGCCTATAACCCAAGCCATTAATTCACCAAAAGCAACATAGCTGTATGTATAAGCACTACCCGAAACCGGCACCATAGATGCAAATTCGGCATAAGCAAAGGCAGCAAAACCACAGGCTAGTCCAGTAAAAATAAACAAGAATATTACCGCTGGCCCTCCGTCAGCACTGGCTGTACCAATGGTAGAAAACACCCCCGCCTCCTACTATAGCAGCAATACCAAACGAGATTAAATCTCGTAACCTTAAATGTTTACCTAAAGCGTTGTCTGAAGTTTTAACTTGTTCGAGAATATTTGCTACTGTTTTTTTTCTAATTAATGCGCTCCAGTTCATTTATTTCGTTTGTATTTATACTTTTATTAAGTGAAAAATGATTCAAAATTTATTATATTGCAAATATAAAGCAATTATTACTTTGGTTTTTAATTTATGCATACTATAAGCAAAATCTATTTAAAGATAAAAAATTATAATTAAAGTTTTAAAAATGTCTTGAACCAAGGCTGTATATTTGCAGTATAAATATTAATAATCTAAATAAATTATATTAATTATGTCATTAGTAGGTAAAAAATTCCCAAACATTACAGTTGATGCTATCTCAGAAATGGGTGACAACTTAAGATTAAACATCTTTGAAGAAGCTACAAAGAATAACAAAAAAGTTTTATTATTCTGGTACCCAAAAGATTTTACTTTTGTTTGTCCAACAGAATTACACGCTTTTCAAGAAGCTTTACCAGAATTTGAAAAAAGAAATACAATTGTTATTGGTGCATCATGTGATACAAACGAAGTGCACTTTGCTTGGTTAAACACACCAAAAGATAACGGTGGTATTGAAGGTGTAACTTACCCAATTTTAGCAGATACAACTCGTAACTTATCTAGCGTTTTAGGTATTTTAGATGTTGAAGGAACTGAATACAACGAAGAATTAGACACAGTACTAATCAGCGGTTCTAACGTAACTTACAGAGCTACTTACTTAGTTGATGAAACAGGAAAAATTTTCCACGAAGCAGTAAACGATATGCCATTAGGTCGTAACGTAAACGAATTCATCCGTTTAATTGATGCGTACACACACGTACAAAAATTCGGTGAAGTTTGTCCTGCAAACTGGGAAGAAGGAAAAGAAGCAATGACTGCTGACAGAAATTCTACTGCTGAATACTTAGCAAAACACTAAGATTCAAAAAGTTTAGTCCAAATTCTCGATTCAAGTACATCTTGAATTTGGACTTTTTTTAACCTTTAATTTATTTTTATTATGTTACTAGAATTAGATCAAGATACATTACAAGACGTGGTTTCGTCTAACAAAAAAGTTGCTGTTCAATTTTCTGCATCATGGTGCGGAAACTGCAGAATTATGAAACCAAAATTTAAAAAATTAGCTACAGAAAAAGAAGATATTACTTTTGTTATTGTTGATGCAGAAAAATTTCCTGAATCAAGAAAATTAGCAAACGTTACAAACTTACCTACTTTCGCTACATTTGTTGACGGAAAATTGGTTAACGAAACACAAACAAATAAGGCTGAAGTTTTAACTGAATTAATTAATGAAATTTAATTAAACCATGAAACTACCTATTATTAAACAGTTAACTCAATTTATTGAGGATAACGATCAGGATTACGTAAACGAAGCAATTGAGGTATTAGAATCTATTTGTGAAGTTTCATCTTTAAAAGATGAAGAATTAGATGTTATTGCCGAATTAATTTCGAATATGTACGGCGCTATTGAAGTGGATAAAATGATAAAAGATGGTACTCCTAAAAAAGAAGCGTTAAATGCATTTATGCAACGCGTTTTAGGATCTATTGACAAATAAAATTTACTTACCTACATTGCATATTTCCCCGCAAAATTTAAACTAATTTTGCGGGGTTATTGTTTATAATTAATTTGTATTTATACCCATTTAATAAATTATAATCGTTATTTTTGGTAATAAAAACTTATATATTATGGCTACAATTACTTTAAAAGGAAATGCTTTAGAAACAGTTGGTAACTTACCAGCAGTTAACACTCAAGCTCCAAAATTCGAATTAGTTGCAACAGATTTATCTACAAAAACCTTACAAGATTTTGCTGGTAAAAATGTAGTTTTAAACATATTTCCGTCTGTAGATACCGCTGTTTGTGCAATGTCAGTAAGAGAATTTAATAAAAAAGCTTCAACTTTACCAAATACTGTAGTTTTATGTATTTCTAAAGATTTACCATTTGCATTGGCTCGTTTTTGTGGTGCAGAAGGTTTAGATCAGGTAGTTTCTTTATCTGACTTTAGATCGGATTTTGGTAAAACCTATGGCGTAACTATGCAAACAGGTCCATTGGCAGGTTTATTATCTCGTTCAATTGTTGTTATCAATCCTAAAGGAGAAGTTGTTTATACAGAACAAGTTCCAGAAATTACCCAAGAACCAAATTACGAAAAAGCAATCGAAAATATTAAATAGTAGTACTCTTGAAACAATTCATTATTGGCCGCATTAAAAGTGTAAAATACGCTGCAAAAGGAATGTTTATTTTAGCAACCAACGAGCACAGCGTAATTTCTCAGCTAACAGCTGGTATTTTAGTAACCATAGCTGGCTTTTATTACGATCTTTCGGCTACAGAATGGGCAATGCAATGCTTATGCATTGGCCTTATTGTTACAGCAGAAGGATTAAACACGGCAATTGAAGCGATTTGTGATTACCTACAACCTAATTTTGATCCAAAAATTGGTTTTATAAAAGATATTGCTGCAGGAGCTGTTGCTTTTGCAGCATTTTTCGCTCTCATTGTTGCCCTTATTATTTATTATCCAAAAATATTTTAATTCCGATAGATAATGTCTGAAAAATCAGCTAAAAAAAAGGTTGAAAAAACAACAAATAAAAATACGGCTAACGCACCTTCTAATAAAATGAGCTTTTTCGGGCTCTTTTTGTTATTATTCGCCTTAGCATTACTTATTTCATTTGTTTCTTATTTTTTACACGGACAAGAAGATCAAAGCACATTAACTGCCTTTTCCGACAGATCGCAATTACCTAAAAATGCTTTAGGTAAATTGGGTGCTCATTTAGCCGAATTTTTTATTTTTAAAGGTTTTGGTATTGCCGCCTTTCTTATCATCAGAATTCTTTTTTCACTTGGGGTTCAGCCGTTTCGTTCAGAAGCTAAAAAGAAAACACGCAATCAAATAAAGAAAATGGTTTTCTGGAACCTGTATTTAATGATTACCTTATCGTTTATTTTTAGTTTTTTTAACACTAAAAATGGCGTTTTAGGCGGAATGATTGGTTTTGAAATTAACAGCTTTTTTACCGACTATATTGGTAAAGTTGGTACCTTTTTATTATTTGTTTTACTACTAAGTTTTTATTTTATTTTTAGATTGAATATTTCTGTGCAAACCATTCAAGCGTTTGGAAACAAATGGTCAACGTATTTTAATGCGAAGCTTCAAAAACAAACCAATCCTGAAACCGAAGCAGAAAAACCAATAGTAAATGTTGAAGAAACCGAACCACAACCACAAATTACTAACCCAACGCCTACCCCAATCGTTTCTGAAACAATTGCTGAAAAACCGATTACTAAACCGGTGGTAGAAAATATTTCTATTCCTAAAACCAATGCAACCGATCCGGATATTGAGGTTATTGTAAATAAGGAAGAAGCTTTAAACGAATCTGAAATTACCGCCAAACAATTGGTTACCGATTTTGGCGAATTTGACCCAACTTTAGAACTTTCTAACTTTAGGCTACCCAGCTCAGAACTTTTAAACGAACATGCCAATAGCGACGTAGTTATTGACAAATCTGAATTAGAAGAAAATAAAAATCGAATTGTAGAAACCTTACGTAACTACAAAATCGAAATTACCAATATAAAAGTTACCGTTGGACCAACCGTTACGTTGTACGAAATTGTTCCCGAAGCGGGCGTACGAATTTCTAAAATTAAAAATTTGGAAGACGATATTGCCCTTTCTTTATCTGCCTTAGGTATTCGTATTATTGCTCCTATTCCAGGTAAAGGAACCGTGGGAATCGAGGTTCCAAACAATAAACCATCGGTTGTTTCTATGAAATCGGCAATTCAATCGCCTAAATTTCAATCCGCAGCAATGGAACTTCCAATTGCATTGGGCCGAAACATTCAGAACGAAACGTATGTTTTTGACTTAGCTAAAATGCCGCACTTACTAATGGCCGGAGCAACCGGACAAGGTAAATCGGTAGGTTTAAATGCCATTCTAACATCTTTATTGTATAAAAAGCACCCAGCCGAAGTAAAATTTGTATTGGTTGACCCTAAAAAAGTTGAGCTTACTTTATTTAACAAAATTGAAAGGCATTATTTAGCCAAATTACCTAATACCGAAGATGCCATTATTACAGACAACACCAAGGTAATTCATACCTTAAATTCGTTATGTATCGAAATGGACAACCGTTATTCTTTATTAAAAGATGCAATGGTTAGAAATATTAAAGAATATAACGAAAAATTTAAGCAACGCAAACTTAACCCAGAACAAGGACATCGTTTTTTACCTTATATTGTTTTAGTGGTGGATGAGTTTGCCGATTTGATAATGACAGCAGGTAAAGAAGTAGAAACGCCAATTGCGCGTTTGGCTCAACTTGCTCGTGCTATTGGTATTCACTTAATTATTGCTACGCAACGTCCTTCTGTAAACGTAATTACGGGTATTATTAAAGCCAACTTCCCGGCTCGAATTGCCTTTCGTGTAACATCAAAAATTGACTCACGAACCATTTTAGATGGTCCAGGTGCAGACCAATTGGTTGGCCGAGGAGATTTACTTTTTACGCAAGGTAATGATATGGTACGCGTACAATGTGCTTTTGTTGATACGCCCGAGGTAGAACGCATTTGCGAATACATTGGTTCGCAAAAAGCATATCCGGACGCTTATTTGTTACCTGAATATGTAGGTGAAGACGGAGATGGCACAAAACTTGATATAGATATTTCAGACCGAGATGTATTGTTTAGAGAAGCTGCCGAAATTATTGTTACAGCACAACAAGGTTCTGCATCGCTTTTACAACGTAAACTTAAATTAGGTTACAACCGCGCTGGCCGATTAATTGATCAGCTAGAAGCTGCTGGTATTGTTGGCCCTTTTGAGGGTAGTAAAGCACGCTCGGTTAATATTACAGATTTAGTTTCGCTAGATCAGTTTTTTGAAAATGAAAAAAAATAAATACCATGAAAAAACTTTTTACAATTCTTACTATATTTTTTATTTCGGTAAACGTGAGCGTTGCTCAGGATGCTAAAAAATTATTAGACGAGGTTACAAACAAAGTAAAAACCTACAAAAACGTTCAAATAGATTTTAGATTAACCATTCAGAATTTAAACAAAGAAATTAATCAAGAATCTAAAGGAAACGTAACCATTGAGGGCGATAAATACGCGCTTAACATGATGGGAATTACAAAGCTTTTTGATGGTAAAAAAATATATGTAATTGATCCGGAAGAAGAAGAAGTTACCATTTCATCGCCAAGCGGACAAGATGCTGATTTTACCCCTGCTAAAATGCTTACGTTTTTTAATTCTGGTTTTAAATATACATGGGATATAACGCAAAATGTAAAAGGCAGATCAATTCAGTACGTAAAATTAACGCCTACAAACGCGAAAGATTACCGAAAAGAAGTTTTAATTGGAATTGATAATCAGACCAAAAACATTTACAATTTGATTGAAGTTGGAAAAGATGGTACAAAAACAACAATTATTGTAAATTCTTTTAAAACAAATCAACCCATTTCAAAAAATGAGTTTACCTTTGATGCTTCAAAGTACGCAAATTATTACATTAACAAATTAGATTAAAAGAGTGAAAATTCTTGATCGTTATATTTTAACTTCATTTTTACAAACATTGGCAACAGTGTTTGTAATTTTGTTTTTTATATTCATCTTACAGGGCATTTGGTTGTTTATTGCTGACTTGGCAGGTAAAGATTTAGACCTATGGATTATTATAAAATTCTTATTGCTGTATTCGCCTAGAATGATTCCGTTGGTTTTACCTTTATCGGTATTATTAGCTAGCATTATGACCTTTGGATCGTTCGCAGAAAATTATGAATTTGCTGCCATGAAATCGTCTGGAATTTCTTTAAAACGTACCATGCAGCCGTTAAGCCTTTTTATCTTTATTTTGGCTTTTATTTCCTTCTGGTTTGCCAATAATATCATTCCAAAATCGGAATTCGAATTTATTAAGTTGCGTCGCGAAATTGTACAAACCAAACCAGCAATGGCTATTGCTGAAGGGCAATTTAATCAGATTGGAAATACAAATATTAAGGTTGAAAAAAATCTGGCGAAAACGGTGAAAAACTTGAAAACGTTACCATTCACATAAAAAACCAAAACGGCACTGGCAACAAAGCTTTTATTAAGGCCAAAAACGGGTTATTAACCAGTACTAACACCAACACATTAAGTTTAGATTTATTTGATGGCTATTATTATGAAGATGTTTTAAATATCAGAAAACCGAATAATCCGAATCAGCCGTTTGTTAAATCATCTTTCGAAAAAAACAGAATTAATATTGATATTTCTAAACTTAACGAAAGTAATGCGAATGATGAGAACGTAAGTTCGAACACCATGCTAAACATTACCGAATTAAATTATACTATTGATTCGTTAAACGTAAAGTTTACTAAAGAAATTAATTCGTATTCCGAAACAGCAACCATTCCGTTGCAAGTAAAATTGATTTCATACGCAAAAGATTCAACTAAAATAAAATCTTTTCAGAACATTGATGAAGTGCTGAATCATTTTACACCCGATGATCAAAACCGCGTAATGAATTTAGCCGTTAGCGTTTTTGAAAACAACATTTCTAACATAAGCCTTAAAAAACTTTACTTAGACGAACAACAAAAAAACATAAACAGCCATTGGATTATTTTAAATGAAAAATTTGTAATCGCTGCTTCGTGTATTTTAATGTTTTTTATTGGCGCGCCCTTAGGTGCTATTATTCGTAAAGGCGGAATTGGTTTACCAATTGTTTTTGCCATATTAATTTTTATTACCTACCATTTTATAAACACATTTGGTAAAAAAGTTGCCCAAGAAGACGGAATGAACCCCATGTTAGGTGCTTGGTTAGCAACTTTAGTATTAGTACCTTTGGCTATATTTTTAACCTATCGCGCCACAAACGACATGAATGTTACTATTAACTTAGATTGGCTGATAGATCCGATAAAAAAACTTTTTTCAAAAAAGAAAAAACAAACAACATAACAACAATGCATTCAGAAAAAATAAAATTAAATACGATTGAAGAAGCTATCGAAGATATTCGTCAAGGTAAAATCATCATTGTAGTTGATGACGAAGACCGTGAAAACGAAGGCGATTTTTTAGCTGCTGCAGATAAAGTAACGCCAGAAATGATTAATTTCATGGCTACACACGGGCGCGGATTAATTTGTACACCGCTTACCGAAAAAAGATGTAAAGAATTAGGTTTACCTTTAATGGTTTCTAAAAATACTGTTTTACATCATACCGCTTTTACCGTATCGGTAGATTTGATTGGGAACGGATGTACAACCGGAATTTCGGCTCAAGACCGCTCTAAAACTGTTGAAGCTTTAGTAAACCCAGATACAAAACCTGAAGATTTAGGAAGACCAGGACATATATTTCCATTAATTGCTCGTGAAGGTGGAGTTTTACGTCGTACCGGACATACCGAAGCTGCTATTGATTTTGCGCGTTTAGCTGGATTTAGGCCAGCGGGCGTTATTTGCGAAATTATGAATGAAGATGGTACTATGGCGCGTTTACCGCAATTGGTAGAAGTTGCTAAAAAATTCAATTTAAAATTAGTTTCTATTGAAGATTTAGTAGCTTACCGCATGAAGCATGACAGCTTAATTCAAAAAAAGTTGATTTTGATTTAAACACACGTTTTGGCGTATATCGTTTAAAAGCTTACCAACAAGTAACCAACAAACAAGTACATATTGCTTTAACAAAAGGAACTTGGAATGCTGGCGAAGCTATTTTAACCCGAATTAATTCGTCACAAGTTAATAACGACATTTTACAATCTATTACAGATAATTCGTCAGACGAAAAATTAGATCAAATTTTTGAAGCTATAAATAAAGAAGAAAAAGGTGCTGTTATTTTTGTTAATCAAGATATTGCAACTACCGATTTGCTTGACCGTTTAGAAACTTTAAAAAACTTACAAGCAGAAAACACAAACGCTATTGTAGCAGCGCCAAAAGTACAATTAGATAGCAAAGACTTTGGTATTGGTGCTCAAATTTTACACGATTTAAATATTTCTAAAATAAAATTACTTACCAACTCAGAACAACAAAAACGCGTGGGAATGATTGGTTATGGTTTAGAGATAACAGATTATATTAAATTTTAATAAAAAGGCTTTACAAATTGTAAAGCCTTTTTATTTATAGGAAGGTTTAAAAATAATTAAAGCAACGTTGTTTTGTTATTAAGTTGATAGAAAATAAATATTTAGTTTCTATTTAAGAACACGACGAATAAGTCTTACATAAGACAGAAAAATTACTTTTAGGAGCTAAACAAACACAACGAGAAGTAAATAATAACTAAAATTTTAAGCAACGTCTTTTTAATACACAATAAAAAGCAAGTTAAACGTTAGTTATTAATTAACTACAAAATTAATAGCATGAAAAAGATTATTTTAATCTTAGCTTTTCTGTCTTTTAATCAAACCAAAGCACAGGTAGGTATCAATACTATTGTTCCAAAAGCAACGCTAGAAGTTGCATCAACAGATCCAGACGGAACTTTAACTACGCCAGATGGTTTGCTTGTACCACGTATTTCTAGATTAAGAGCTCAAAGCATGAATAATATTGAAGAATCAACTTTAGTATTTATTCATGATATAAACTCTGGTTCGTTATCAGGAAAAACCATTAATGTAACAGAAAAAGGATTTTATTTCTTTGATACCACATTAAACGTTTGGATAAGAATCAAAGATGCGTTAACAAATATTACAGTAAATAACGGAATAACAAATACAGATGGAGTAATATCCTTAGGTGGAGCATTAAATCAATCTACAATCATTTCTACAACCTCTGCGCATAAATTATCAATTGAAGGAAATCATCAAAACTTATTTTCTGTTGATGGACAAACCTTAAGCGTAGATGGTAACTTAAACAATGTTGGAATAAGAACCAATGCCCCAACCGAAGCTTTACATGTTGTTGGAAAAGCAAAAATTACTGATGTACCTAATAGCGAATCAACGCAAGATTATCAAGTTGTTGTTGATGAAGACGGAATACTAAAAAAGAACGTAAAACAAACTTTAGGTGTATTTAGGGCGTATTTAAGCCAAAATTTTAATGCTGGATCAACTGAAGGAGTTGTTCATCAAGTTAACAACTTTACTGTTATTGATAACCCAAACAACGATTTCAATACTACATCAAATTTTTTTACCGCACCATTAGCTGGATTGTATAAAGTTACTTTCACAGCAACCATTACAATCCCAAGTACAGTAAATACTTCAAATATTGTAATAGGTATTGCAGACTACTCAACTAAAAAATGGATTACTCGATTTGGAATTAACAAAGGTTCCATTCTACCAAATACTAATAGCTCCGGAGGGATGCATAGTTTTGTTGGTCTTATAGTTTTAAATAAAGGGCAAAGATGTTATTTTGGAACTTCAACTGAGGTTAGAATTATAGCCAACCCTACCGGAAGTTCAGGAAGTGGAATTGGAACCTATTTTGAGCTAGAATTAATAAAAACCCTTTAATCTTTTTTAAAAAACATACTAAAACCTCAAAAATTTAAGTTAACTTATTTGTTACAAATAAGTTAACTTTTTTTATATGGTACCATTAAACGCAAAAACGTTGTTTTACAATTTACCTATTGATGCAACTTTGGTTTACTATCAAACGCAATTTGATAACATTACGGGCATAAAAGAAAACAAAACAAGTACTACAACCTTTCATTTGTTTTCTATTTCCGATTCTGATGTAATTGAAAAAGCACTTGCAGATAAAATTTCTTGTAAAGAAGTTAGCACAACCAATCAAAAGGAAGAAAAAAAAGACAACTTACCTCCTATTTCTATTTCAAAACTTCCAAATATTTTTGAAACAAAGCCCGAAAATACAAAAATTGCGGAGGAAAAAACCGATGTGATTTTTGATGAATCCTCAAAAAACAAATTCAAATTTTTAAATAATTATGCGTTAGATAAAAAAAATGTTAATATATTTCAAAATAAAAAACATAAACTACCGTTTAATACTAATATTTCAGATGCAAAAACAAAAACTGCTACTATGTTTACAAATCATATTAAAAAAAGGCACGAAGAACGTGATGTTGTAATTTCAAATGAAATTGCAGAGCAAGCCCAACAAATTCGCGAAACTTTTAACCAATACGAATCTTTTTTTAATTCCGGATCTTTTGATGCCATTAAGCATTTTAAACCCGTTGATTTTGATCGCAGTATTTTAGAAACCGAAGTAAATACAATTTCAGATAGCAGTTTTGATGCCATTAGTAAAATAAACAACTTTTTTTCGCAATCTAAATCAACAAATAAATCGTTAAATTCTGAAACAATTTCAACCATTCAGAATTCAAAAATCACGGTTGACGAAAGACATTTATTATGTCGTTTAAATTTAGATGAGAAAGAAGAAAACAAAACCTTTTACTTAAAATTTGATACGCATCATAATAAATTAAAAGAATGTGCTGAAGAAAATGAAGATAATATTTTTGCAATAAGAAAAGTTGCAAATGATGCCTTTGAATTTGAAATGTTAGAGAACAAAATGGATCATAACTTTTATTATCTAAAAAAAGATTTGTTTTTAGAACTTTGCGAGGTATTAAACACCCAACACGAATCACACAACAAGATAAAAACTATTCGAAAAGGCGAACTTGCTAAAAACCAAGATAAATGGGTAGTTACAAGTAAAGCAAAAACCATGTACCAGTAAAATTAAAACTATATATTTTATTAAAAGCCAGGATTTAAATTCTGGCTTTTAATTATAAAAAAAATCCAAGAATATTTCTTGGATTTTTTTTATTCGTTATGTAAAAAAGCTTGTCTTGCTAATAAGGTTTCTTCAGATTCTACGTGATTATCGTCAGGAACGCAACAATCTACAGGGCAAACAGCAGCACATTGTGGTTCTTCATGAAAACCTTTACATTCTGTACATTTACCCGGAACAATATAATAATAATCGTCAGAAATTGGTGTCTGAGCCGCGTTTGCATCAATAGCAGTACCATCAGGTAAAACAACATTTCCTGTTAAAGCAGTTCCGTCTTTATATCTCCAGTCATCAGCACCTTCATAAATTGCAGTGTTTGGACATTCTGGTTCACAAGCTCCACAGTTAATACATTCATCGGTTATAATGATTGCCATAGCATTTTTATTTATAAATTTGTACAAATTTACAATCAAATCAATTCATACACAAATTTAACACCATGATAAAAATCAATAACATTAAAACTTTTGTAGAATTAGGTCATTTTTTGAGCCAATTTGACAAAAATGGTAACAAAAAGAAGGAAGATGTTTTGTTTAATGACGAATTTTACGATGCTTTTATTGAGCTTATTTATGGTGCGCAATCTTTAAACGGCTGGTTTACACCAGAACAAGTTTATTTTGCTATTCAATCATGGGCCGAAGCACTTACAGAAACAAATTTAAATACGTGGGTAAATGCTTATGCTGATACAGAAAATAAACCAAGCAAAACTATCGGATTAATCTTAGCTGGTAATATTCCGCTTGTTGGTTTTCACGATTTTTTATCGGTTTTAATTACTGGTAACAAAGCTTTGGTTAAACTTTCTAGCAACGATCAAAATTTACTACCTTTTCTTGCCTCGTATTTAATTAAAATAAACCCAGATTTAACTAATCAAATCACTTTTGTAAAAGGCAAATTAGAAGGTTTTGATGCCGTAATTGCTACGGGTAGTAATAATACATCACGCTATTTTGATTTTTATTTTAGCAACGTACCAAACATTATTCGTAAAAACAGAAATTCAGTAGCTATTTTAACCGGAAACGAATCTTTAGAACAACTTACCGCTTTAGGCCAAGATATTTTTACCTATTTCGGATTGGGCTGCCGTAACGTTTCTAAACTTTTTGTACCTGAAAATTACGATTTTAAATTATTCTTTGAGGCCATGTATGCCTATAAAGATGTTATTTATTACGAAAAATACGCCAACAATTACGATTACAACAAAGCGGTATATTTAATGAGCCTGTTTTCTATTTTAGATAATGAATTTATGACATTAAAAGAAGATGCAGGTTACGCCTCACCTATTTCATCAGTTTTTTACGAACGTTATACCGATTTAGAAGCTGTTTTAAATAAAATTGAAACGGATAACCAGCAAATTCAGTGCGTTGTGTCTAATTCTATTAAAAAAGGACATGTTGCATTTGGCGAAACTCAACATCCAAAATTGTGGGATTATGCAGATAATGTAGATACTATTCAATTTTTGTTAAAATTATAATTAAATAATTATTAAATAATTATTAAATAATTATTAAATAATTATTAAATTATTAGTTACTAATTGTTTTTAATTTCTCAATTTTGTAGTTAACACAACTATTTAATTTACAATGGAATTAGAATTTAAAAACAACGAAAGTCCTGTTTTAAAAGATGGGATAAAAAACTATTTGATTGATATTGACGGTACTATTACCGACGATGTACCGAACGAACAACCCGAACGTATGGAAACGTGCTTGCCTTTTCCAGATGCATTAGCTACGTTAAACAAATGGTTTGACCAAGGTCATCAAATTTGTTTTTTTACTTCGCGCACCGAAGCACATCGTGAAGTAACCGAAAATTGGTTAAAAAAACACGGGTTTAAATACCACAGCTTATTAATGGGTAAACCACGTGGTGGTAATTACCACTGGATTGACAACCACATTGTTCGTGCGACGCGTTACGAAGGTAAATTTACCGATTTGGTAGAAAGCGATGCAAAAATTGAAGTTTTTAAAAAATAACATAACCATTAATAAATGAAAATACATAATTTTAGTGCTGGTCCTTGTATTTTACCACAAGAAGTATTTACAAAAACAGCCGAAGCCGTTTTAAATTTTAACAATTCAGGTTTATCAATATTAGAAATATCACACCGTAGCAAAGATTTTGTTGCTGTAATGGAAGAAGCTCGTGATTTAGCCTTAGAACTTTTAAACTTAAAAGGCAAAGGTTATCAAGCTTTATTTTTACAAGGTGGCGCAAGCATGGAATTTTTAAGAATTCCGTACAACTTTTTAAAACAAAACGGTAAAGCAGCGTATTTAGATACCGGAACTTGGGCTAATAACGCAATTAAAGAAGCTAAAGCTTTTGGCGAAACTTTGGTTATTGCTTCATCTAAAGAAGCAAATTACTCGTTTATCCCCAAAGATTATAGCATTCCAACTGATGTAGATTATTTTCATTGCACCAGTAACAATACCATTTACGGAACTCAAATCAAAGAATTTAAATCAAGTTCGGTTCCTTTAATTTGTGATATGAGCTCAGATATTTTTTCTAGAACTTTAGATTTTTCTAAATTTGATGTTATTTATGCAGGTGCACAAAAAAACATGGGCCCAGCTGGTGTAACTTTAGTAGTAATTAAAGAAGAATTATTAGGTAAAACTAACCGAGCAATTCCAAATATTTTAAACTACCAGGTGCACATTGCAAAAGAAAGCATGTATAATACGCCAGCAGTTTCGGCAATTTACACATCTTTATTAACTTTGCAGTGGTTAAAAAAACTTGGCGGCGTACAAGCAATCGAAAGTAAAAATCAGGCAAAAGCCGATTTATTATATCAAGAAATTGATCGCAATCCATTGTTTAAAGGAACAGCAGCTGTTGAAGACCGATCGAATATGAACGCAACGTTTTTATTACAAAACGATGCCGCACATAAAGAACAATTTGATGCCTTATGGAAAGCTGCCGGAATTTCTGGCATAAATGGTCACCGTTCGGTTGGTGGTTACCGCGCATCCATGTACAACGCCTTACCTATCGAATCGGTTCAGGTTTTAGTTGACGTAATGAAAGAATTAGAAAAAAAGCTTAAATAAACAGAATGAAAATATTAGCAAACGACGGAATCTCTGAAAGCGGTAAAGTAGCTTTAGAAAATGCCGGTTTTGAAGTAATTACAACCAAAGTAGCACAAGAACAAGTAGCTAACTTTATTAACGATAATAATATTGATGCTTTATTAGTACGAAGCGCAACTAAAGTAAAAAAAGATGTAATTGATGCCTGCCCTAACCTAAAACTTATTGGTCGTGGTGGCGTTGGTATGGATAATATTGATGTTGATTATGCAAAATCAAAAGGAATTCATGTAATTAACACGCCAGCATCTTCATCTGCATCAGTTGCCGAATTGGTATTTGCACACATTTTTGCAGGTATCCGTTTTTTACACGATTCAAATCGTACGATGCCGTTAGAAGGAGATACCAATTTTAACGGACTGAAAAAAGCTTACGGAAACGGTACCGAATTACGCGGTCGTACTATTGGTATTGTTGGCTTTGGGCGCATCGGCCAAGCAGTAGCAAAAGTTGCTATTGGTTTAGGAATGAAAGTGATTGCTACCGATAAATTTATTGAAAAAGCTACTATTGAATTAGATTTTTTTGATGGCCAAAAAGTAAACTTTACTATTGAAACTGTTCCTTTTGAAACGGTTTTAAAACAAGCCGATTTTGTAACCTTACATGTACCAGCACAAAACGGATATTTAATTGGTGAAGCAGAATTAGCTTTAATGAAAGAAGGTTCTGGCTTAATTAACTGCGCACGTGGTGGTGTTGTTAACGAAGTTGATTTAATTAACGCATTAAACTCAGGTAAATTGGCTTTTGCTGGTTTAGATGTTTTTGATACCGAACCAACCCCACAAATGCAAGTTTTAATGCACACGCAAATTTCATTAACTCCGCATATTGGTGCTGCAACTATTGAAGCGCAAGACAGAATCGGAACTGAATTAGCTACGCAAATTATAGCATTATTAAAATAAAAAAGTAAAGGTCGAAATTAGTTTCGGCCTTTTTATTTTGCATCTTTTCATTATAAACAACAACTGTTAAAATTAAACAGCTAAGTTTTGTTGCTTTCGCTTAAAATGGTAACTTTGTATAGATTCATTTTAAATTATGGAAAAGTTAAAACAACGTTGGGGTTTAAAATCTAACTTTCAGGTAGCAGTAATTTTGCTTGTTTTTGCCATTACTGGTAGTACATCAGCTTATATAGCCAAACCTATTTTAAGCTATTTGGGCATTCAAAAAACAGATATGCACATTTTACTTTATATTGTTTTGTATGTGCTTATCATTTTTCCTATTTATAAAGTTATTCTTTTAGTAATCGGAACCTTATTCGGTCAACATACCTTCTTTAAAAACTTTTTAATAAAAATGCTTTCGCGAATGGGATTTGCTTTTTTATTTAAAAATCAGACAAAATAATATTTTATATGCTAATAAAAACTTAAATTTATTAGCATATTTTTTTTAACATGACCAAAACAAATTTCTTTCTACTGCCCTTTTTACTTTTATATGCCGTTATAACGCATGCACAAACAACCCATCATATTGAAGCGCTTTTTGTAGAAGAAACCAAATCCATAAATATAAAGCAACAAACGCAGTTTTTCACGAGCCAATTATCACAAATTGACACCTTGATTTTTAACGATTGGAATAACGCGTACGCATCTAAAATTTCGCCTTTAGGCAAACGTTTTTCAGACGAATTTAAAGGCAGTTTTTTATTGGCCAACAAAGCTGATTTAGGAAAAACAACCATTCATAAATTTGAAATTAACGGACAAAACGTTTTGCCGTTAATGCAACAAGATATTGATCTTATAAAAATTCCGAATTATTTTAACACAACCCAACCGTTAGCAATTACTATTGAATATACGGTGCATTTACCCAATGCAAAGTTTAGTGGTTATGGTATTGATAAAAACGGAAATGTGGTTTTAAAAAACTGGTTAATTGTTCCTTCTCGTATTGAAGGAAACAAAATGGTTGCTTATCATAATGAGAATTTAGACGATGCAGCTTTACAAAACGCAAATTTTACAGCAACTTTTACTACCTTATCTCAAAACAGATATTTTTTGGCAGCCAACGGAACGGTTGAAACCACCGAAAATGTTTGTAAAATTGAAGCCAATGGAGTAAAAAACTTAGAAATTCAACTTTATAAAAGTGATGAATTTATTACCTACGTTACGCCTGATCGATTGGTTTTTTCGAACATTAACGAAGCTAAAATTACCAACCACCAACAAAGCGAATCGGTTAACAAAATTGTACAATTTGTAGATGGTGCCTTGCTTATTCAAAACAGCAATCCGGTATTGGTTTCTTATCACGATTATTTAGAAAGTCCGCTTTACGGTCTAAATCAATTACCTTCTTTCATTGCTCCGTTTGACAATCAGCTGTTGTTTGAGCTTAAGTTTTTAAAAACGTACATCAGCAAAATTACCTATCAAAACTTTAATGATAATCCGCGAACAGAAACTTGGATACGTGATGGCTACCAAACGTACCTAATTATGGAATATATAAATACCTTTTATCCGGGTATTAAAATGATGGGGAATATTTCGAATATTAAACCGCTTCAATATTACAACTTGTTTCGCCATAACTTTAACGATCAGTTTTATTTGGTTTATTTATTAATGGCTCGAAAAAATTTAGATCAGCCCATTGGCGATTCTAAAGAAAATGCCATTAAGTTTAACGAGCAAATTGCTGGGCGCTACAAATCGGGGTTAAATTTTAATTATTTAGCAAATTATTTAGGCGAAAACACGTTTGAAAACATGTTGGAAAATTACAGCTTGTTAACTCAAAAACAACAAACAAATGAAAATGATTTTTTCAATTTAATAAATAACAAAGCCAGCAAACCAACCGATTGGTTTTACAATTTAGTGCACAGCAATCATTTAATTGATTATAAAATTAAAAAATCTGAAACCGATAGCACAGGCACGTATTTGCACCTTACAAACAAAACTGCAAATCCGTATCCAACAACCTTATATACCGTAAAAAATGATACGATAACCGGCCGCATGTGGATTCCAGGATTTGTAAACGATACGGTAATTCATTTTAAAGATTCAGATCAAAAATATGTGTTAAATTATTTTGGCGAAGTTCCTGAAATGTACCGCAATAACAATTGGCACAACCCAAACGGGACATTCGGAATTAGTAAACCAATAAAACTTACGTTTTTAAAAGATACCGAAGATCCGAACGCCAACCAGATCTTTTTTTTACCAGAATTTGGCTATAATTTGTACGATGGTTTATCGCCAGCATTGAGCTTTAATAACAAATCGGTTTTACCTAAAAAATTTATTTTTGATGTTGCGCCAACATATTCGTTTAAAACAGAATCGTTAATTGGTAATGCTAGCTTTACCTACAACCAAATGTTTCGCAATCAAAAATTACAAAACATTCGGTACAACATTTTTGGAAATACTTACCATTATGCGCCGAATTTGCGTTATTACAAATTTTCACCATCGGTAACTTTTAGTTTTCGAGATCCAGATTTACGCATCAATTCATTTCAAAACATCATGTTGCGTTATGTGGTTCTTAATCGTGAAAAAAGCGCTTTGTTTGATCCAAAAGATGCCAGTTATTCTATTTTTAATTTACGATACTCGAGCGTAGAACATGAATTTATACGTTTATTTTCGAAACGAGTTGATTTACAATTGGCAAATATTTTTGGTAAAATTAGTGCCGAAACCCATTATCGTTATTTATTTAAAGACAAGCGTCACGTATCGGTTCGTGGTTATTTTGGAACATTTTTGTACAATAAAACCGAATCAGCATTTTTTGATTTTGGTGTAGATCGTCCAACCGATTATTTGTACGATTACGGCTTATACGGACGATCTGAAACTACCGGATTTTTTTCGCAACAATTTGTAATGGCCGAGGGCGGATTTAAATCGCGTTTTACCAACCAATACGCCAACCAATGGCTGACAACCAGCAACGTAAGTTTTACCATTTGGAATTGGATTGAAGCTTATGGCGATATTGGTTTTATGAAAAGCAAAGGCTCAAACCCGTATTTTATTTACGATTCGGGCATAAAATTAAACTTAGTACAAGATTATTTTGAGCTGTATTTTCCGATATATTCTAGTAACGGATGGGAAATTGCCGAGCAAGATTATTCCAAACGCATTCGGTTTTTAATAACCTTAAGCCCCAGAACGCTCTCTTCATTATTTACAAGAAAGTGGTTTTAAATTTAAATATTCATTATTTTTAACCCAAAAAAATATATAATAAATAATTACATTGCTATAAAAATATGTTTTTTTAATAATTACTTAGCACAACATAGGCAAACCAATTGCATTTTAATAATAAATAATTAAATTTGTAAGAATCAATATTTAAACTTATGAATCAACCTGCAACTAAAGAAGTACTATCATTTGATGATTTTAAAGCCGAAGTTTTACACGATTACAAATTAGCTCGTGTAAGCCGAGAATGTAGTTTGTTAGGTCGTAAAGAGGTTTTAACAGGAAAAGCTAAATTTGGCATTTTTGGCGACGGAAAAGAACTTCCGCAAATTGCAATGGCAAAAGCCTTTAAAAATGGCGATTTTAGATCGGGTTATTATCGTGACCAAACGTTTATGATGGCAATTGGAGCTTTAACTCCACAACAATTTTTTGCCGGATTATATGGCCATGCGGATATAGATTTAGAACCTATGAGTTCTGGACGTCAAATGGGCGGACATTTTTCTACCCCATTTTTAGACAAAAACGGAAATTGGAAAAACTTAACCGAGCAAAAAAACTCGTCGGCAGATATTTCTCCCACAGCGGGGCAAATGCCACGTTTATTAGGTTTAGCGCAAGCTTCTAAAATTTTTAGAAACGTACCAAACATTGATACAACCAACTTCTCAAACAACGGAAACGAAATTGCTTGGGGAACTATTGGTAACGCATCAACTTCAGAAGGTTTATTTTTTGAAACTTTTAATGCTGCTGGTGTTTTGCAAGTTCCAATGATTATTAGCGTTTGGGATGATGAATATGGGATTTCCGTTCACGCTAAACATCAAACAACAAAAGAAAATATTTCTGAAATATTAAAAGGTTTTCAACGTGAAGAAAACACAAACGGTTACGAAATTTTTACCGTTTTAGGCTGGGATTATGTGGCGTTAATTGAAACGTATACTAAAGCAGCTGATTTAGCACGTAAAAACCATGTACCGGTTTTAATTCACGTACAACAATTAACTCAGCCACAAGGGCACTCAACTTCAGGTTCACACGAACGTTATAAATCGGCAGAACGTTTACAATGGGAAACCGATTTTGATTGTATTGCTAAAATGAAAAGCTGGATGATTGCCAACCAAATTGCAACAGAAGCTGATTTAGATACAATTGATGCAGATGCTAAGGCAGAAGTGCTTGAAGCTAAAAAAGCAGCTTGGAGCGCGTATTTAGAACCAATTAAGGCAGAAAGAGAACAGTTGTTAGTTGTTTTAAACAACTTGATTGTTACAAATGTAGAACCTGCTTATATTTCTAACTTAGCTGCAGAATTAAAAACCATAAAAGATCCAATTCGTAAAGACATTTTAGTAACAGCACGTAAAGTTTTATATAAAATTAAAACACAAGCTGCTAAAACTGAATTAAGCGAATGGATTAAAACATATACCGAAAAAATTCAGCCGTTATATAGCGATCATTTATTTTCGAGTTCAAATGCAAATATCGAAAATTCTCAAACTGTAAATCCTGCTTATGCAGCCGATGCTGAGTTAGTTGATGCTAGATTGATTTTACGAGATAACTTTGATGCTATTTTTAACAAATACCCAGAAACTTTAATTTTTGGAGAAGATTCTGGAAATATTGGTGATGTTAATCAAGGTTTAGAAGGCATGCAAGAAAAATACGGAGAACTACGTATTGCAGATGCCGGTATCAGAGAAGCAACTATTTTAGGCCAAGGAATTGGAATGGCAATGCGCGGATTACGCCCAATTGCAGAAATTCAGTACTTAGATTACTTGTTATACGCTTTACAAATTATGAGTGATGATTTGGCTACGTTACAATATCGTACGCGTGGGCAACAAAAAGCACCTTTAATTATTAGAACGCGTGGGCACCGTTTAGAAGGCATTTGGCACTCAGGCTCGCCAATGGGCATGATAATTAATGCTATTCGTGGTATTCATGTTTTAGTTCCGCGTAACATGACAAAAGCTGCTGGTTTTTACAACACTTTATTAAGTTCTGACGAGCCAGCTTTAGTAATTGAATGTTTAAATGGTTACCGATTAAAAGAAAAAATGCCAATTAATTTGGGTGAATTTAAAACACCTATTGGTGAAATTGAAGTTTTAAGAGAAGGTACCGATATTACTTTAGTTTCTTACGGTTCTACCCTTCGTTTGGTAGAAACAGCTGCTGAAGAATTAGCTCAAATAGGTATTTCTGTAGAAATTATTGACGTTCAATCGTTATTACCTTTTGATATAAAACATGACGTGGTTAAATCAATAGCTAAAACCAATCGTTTATTAATTGTTGATGAAGATGTTCCTGGAGGAGCTGCGGCTTATTTAATGCAACAAATAGTTGAAGAGCAAAATGCTTATCGCTTTTTAGATAGCAAACCGGAAACATTAACGGCTAAAGCACACAGACCGGCATACGGTACAGATGGTGATTATTTTTCTAAACCTTCGGTTGAAGATATTTATGAAAAAGTTTATGCCATGATGCACGAAGCAAATCCAAAAAAATATCCAAGTTTATATTAACAAAAAACCTCCTAGTTAACTAGGAGGTTTTTTTATGCTTAATTAAAGCTTCCTTCAACAGCATGTATAACATTATCAGTGGTCCAAATTGCAATTAAATTATTTGTTTCAAAATTTAAAACTAAATTTACTGGAATATCTAGGTTGTCTTTCCAGGAAATTGATAGCAAGGCATCATCTAAATTTTGACAGCTAATTTTTTCTCTTCCAAAAGAAATGGTTGTGTCTGTAACCATTTTCCAATACATATGATCCTGGTCATCAAATTTAATATGAACGGCTGTATTGTCGTAATTTAAACATGTAACTTTACCTAACATGGAATGCATCATAGCAGTTGGATTTTAAAATAAACGTAACAATTTAATTAACAAAGTTTTATATAAAAAAACAAATCGATTAAATGCATTTTTAATCGATTATTGAAATAAAAAAAAAAGACAACGTAATGTTGTCCTTTTTTTTTATTATTTAGCTATTTTTTAATGCTTTGTGTTTTGCATCCATATCTAAATTTCTGTATGTGTTTAAAAGCAATTGTTTTAATTGATCGTTAGGATTCAATTCGTATGCTTTTTCGAAAAAAGGTAAAGCTTTTTGGAAATTTTCTTTACGTTTTTTTGATAACGCATCGTATTCCGCTTGTTCTTTTTTAGACATTCCTAATGAATTCATTTTATTCACTAAGTTTACATCATCACTTAAATAAACAACTCCAATGTTATTATATGCGTTATAATCTTTCGGGTTTAACTCAATCGCTTTTTTGTAATATTTAATAGCGTTTTCGTTATCTTTTGCTTCTGCAGAAACAACACCTAAATTATAATATAAAACCGGATCGTTTGGTTTTAATTTAATTGCTTCTTGTACTAAGCTAGAATATTTAGCTTTATCACCTTCTTGAAAATACAAGTTTGCTTCTGCTAAAATTAAATCTGTATCTGTTGGATTTAATTTACGTGCATCAGCCATAATGGTTTTAGCTTGAGCACCTTTGTTTTGGTATAATAAAATGTTTACCAAGTTTTTGTAAATATCTCCTTTTTTAGATGGTACGTGCTCTTCTGTTGGGTTTTCATAAACTTTAGAAGTAACAGCTTTATCACGGTTAGCTTTAGAATCAAATAATTCCTCCTGACCAGAAACTTTGTTTACTGCTAAATAATTTGTTGTTTCTCCGGTATAACCGCTATCTAATAAAGCATTGTATAAGTTAACTGCTGCATCTAAATTATTGTTTTGGTGAGATAAAACAGCTGCATTGTATAAATATTCTTGTTTAGAATTATTCATATCATACATTGCTTTAAAACCTAAAGCTGCATTGTTTAAATCTTCAGCACGGTAAGCTTCCATAGTTAACTTGTGAGCAACGGCTTCTAATTGTGCAAACATATCATCAACTTTAGCAGCATATTCTTTTTTTGCTGTGTTATCGTTGTTTTTAATGTTTTGCAATTTTCCTGTAACATCAACAATTTGAGTTAAAGTAAACTGATCAACCGCATTCGGATCTTTTTGGTAAGCCGAAAGTCCTTTAATAATTGGACGGATAGTAGCAAAATAATCTGCTGCTAATTGATCTTCTGCAGATAAACCTGACATTGCAGATAATGCAGTCGAATTGCTGTTGAACGTTGCAACATCTTTATCACTAAGCCCTTGTTTTGCGCTTAATTTATTTAATGTTTTTAGCTCTGATTTTTGAGCATAGTTAGCAGCTGACATTAGTAAAGCTACTGCTAAAATTGAGTATCTAATTTTCATCTGTAATATATGTTTGTTTGTTTTTATTCTTCTGTTTCGTCTTCTAAATCATCTTCAAATTCTTCTTCTTCATCCATCAAATCTTCTTCTGGGAAGTCAAGAATTTCTTGATGCTCAGCAGCTACAACAATTGGATTTCCGTCTTCGTCTAAAGCAGGTTCAAAATCTTCATCTCCTTCTTCACGCATAACTTTTGCTACAGCAGCAATGGCATCGTTACCTTTAATGTTAATTAACTTAACACCTTGTGTATTTCTACCCATTACGCGTAGGTCAGAAACTTTTAAACGAATGGTTAAACCTGAACGGTTGATAATCATTAAATCATCTGCATCAGTTACGGCACCAATAGAAACTAATTGACCTGTTTTATCGGTAACATTCATTGCACGAACACCTTTACCACCACGGTTTGTTTCGCGGTAAACCGAAAGGTCAGAACGTTTTCCGTATCCGTTTTCAGAAACTACTAAAATTTCTGAATCTAAATCAGAAACGGTTACTAAACCAATAACTTCGTCTGTTTCATTAGCTAAGGTAATACCACGAACTCCAGATGCCGTACGGCCCATTGCACGTGTTTTTTCTTCGCTAAAGCGAACCATTTTACCAGATTTTAATGCGATTAAAACTTGGCTTTGTCCGTTAGTTAATTTAGCTGCAAACAATTCATCATCTTCCTTAATTGTAATGGCATTAATACCGTTTAAACGCGGACGTGAATATTGCTCTAATGGTGTTTTTTTAACCTGTCCTTGTTTTGTAACCATGATTACAAAATGAGAATCAATATATTCTTGATCTTTTAAATCTTGTGTACAGATAAATGCTTTAACTTTATCATCACTTTCGATATTGATTAAGTTTTGAATTGCTCTACCTTTTGATGTTTTTGATCCTTCTGGAATTTCGTAAACGCGCATCCAGAAACATTTTCCTTTTTGAGTAAAGAACAACATATATTGGTGATTTGTTGCCACGTACATATGCTCTAAGAAATCGTTATCACGAGTTCCTGCAGATTTTTGTCCAACACCACCACGGTTTTGCGTTTTGTATTCTGACAATGGCGTACGTTTAATATATCCTGCGTGCGAAATGGTGATTACCACTTGCTCGTCAGCAATTAAATCTTCAATAGAAACATCACCACCTGCATATTCAATTACCGAACGGCGTGCATCACCGTATTTATCACGTATTTCAATTAATTCTTCTTTAATTAATTCCATACGTAATTCTTTAGAAGCCAATAATTCTTTTAAATGATTGATTAACTTCATAATTTCGTCGTACTCCGCACGTAACTTATCTTGTTCTAATCCGGTTAACTGACGTAAACGCATTTCTACAATAGCACGTGATTGTACTTCAGATAAATTGAAGCGTTCTATTAAACGGCCTCTTGCTTCTTCCCCATCTTTAGATGAACGGATAATAGCAATTACTTCATCAATATTATCTGAAGCAATAATTAATCCTTCTAAAATGTGCGCTCTTTCTTCGGCTTTACGTAACTCAAATTGAGTACGACGCGTAACAACATCATGACGATGTTCTACGAAATGGTAAATTAAATCTTTTAAATTTAACATTTCTGGCCTACCATTTACTAATGCAATGTTATTAACCGAGAATGAAGATTGTAATTGTGTGTATTTATATAAGGTATTTAATACAATGTTAGGCACTGCTTCACGTTTTAAAACGTAAACAATACGCATACCGTTACGATCGGATTCGTCACGAATGGTAGAAATACCTTCTATTTTTTTCTCGTTTACTAAATCGGCTGTTTTTTTAATCATTTCAGCCTTATTTACTTGGTACGGAATTTCAGTTACAACAATAGCTTCTTTACCATCAACTTCTTCAAACTGCGCTTTTGCACGCATTACCACTCTACCGCGACCTGTTTTAAAAGCTTCACGTACGCCTTCGTATCCGTAAATAATTCCACCCGTTGGAAAATCAGGTGCTTTAATGTAGTTCATTAACTCATCAATAGTAATTTCATTATTATCGATGTAAGCCAATGTACCATCAACCACTTCTACCAAGTTATGAGGTGCCATATTTGTTGCCATACCTACTGCAATACCCGATGCTCCGTTAACAAGCAAGTTTGGTATTTTGGTTGGCATAACTTTAGGCTCTTCTAAGGTATCGTCAAAGTTTAATTGAAAATCAACCGTTTCTTTATCTAAATCTGCTAAAATTTCTTCAGCAATTTTTTTCATTCTTGCTTCTGTATAACGCATAGCAGCAGCGCTATCCCCGTCTACCGAACCAAAGTTACCTTGTCCATCAACCAACGTGTAACGTAAAGACCAATCTTGAGCCATACGAACCATGGTATCATAAACCGAGCTATCTCCGTGCGGGTGGTACTTACCTAATACTTCCCCAACAATTCTAGCCGACTTTTTATGTGCTCTATTAGATAAAACCCCTAACTCATACATTCCGAAAAGAACCCTTCTGTGCACTGGTTTTAAACCATCTCTAACATCAGGTAGAGCTCTCGAAATGATTACAGACATAGAATAATCTATGTAAGATGATTTCATTTCGTCTTCAATGTTAATAGATATTAACTTTTCTCCTTCAGACATATTTATTTTATTAATTTATAATCTTTTTCTTAACGTGCTAATATACGTATTTTAACTTTATTTCACGTAATTCTTAAAACAAAAAAACACAAAAAAAGTTTCGCACTTGTGCACAATTTTTCTTGATTTTTAACGCTTTTATTTTTAAATCTCATATTTTTTTTGTCAATTAGCAAAAGTACAAAACATGACAAGTTAGCATTAAAACTTAAATTAACACTTTAGGTACGATATTTGCGGCTTAAATTATTTACTAACAATTAAAATGTTAACTTACAGATGGATGAAAATTTTTCAAGAACAGTAAAGAACATTATCACATATAGTAAAGAAGAAGCTTTACGCTTAGGACACGAATTTATTGGCACAGAACATATATTATTAGGAATTCTTAGAAACGGCAAAGGATCTGCAATTGATTTATTGCGATCATTAAACATTGATTTAGCCGTTTTACGTAGAAAAATTGAAGGTGTTAATTTGTCTGAAGCCGAAAACGCCTTTACAAGTAGTAATGACAAAAAAAGCATGTATTTAACACGCCAAGCTGAGCGTGCTTTAAAAACATCTTTATTAGAAGCAAAAACATTTCAGAGCCGAGAAATTAAATCGGTTCACTTGTTGCTTTGCATTCTAAAAAATGAAAAAGACCCGATTACTAATTTATTTAACAACAGCTTTAATGTAGATTACGAACAAGCTAAGCAACTTTATAGCTCGCTTGAACATGATAATGATACATTATTAGACACACCGCAAAACGATGCATTTGGCGACTCGGACAACGACGATCGCGATAATCCGTTTGCGCAAAATCCAAGCCAAACCAACAAATCAAACAAAAAATCTAAAACTCCGGTTTTAGATAATTTTGGACGTGATTTAACCGAACTTGCTGAGCAAGGTAAATTAGACCCGGTAGTTGGTCGTGAAAAAGAAATTGAGCGCGTTTCTCAAATTTTATCGCGAAGAAAAAAGAACAATCCGTTGTTAATAGGTGAACCTGGGGTTGGTAAATCTGCCATTGCAGAAGGCTTAGCCTTACGCATTATTCAGAAAAAAGTTTCTAGAATATTGTTTAACAAACGCGTAGTAACTTTAGATTTAGCAAGCTTAGTTGCTGGAACAAAATACCGTGGGCAGTTTGAAGAACGTATGAAAGCAGTAATGAATGAGTTAGAAAAAAACACAGACATTATTCTTTTTATAGATGAAATTCACACTATTGTTGGTGCTGGTGGTGCAACCGGATCGCTGGACGCATCTAACATGTTTAAACCAGCGTTAGCACGTGGTGAAATTCAATGCATTGGCGCAACAACATTAGATGAGTACCGCCAATATATTGAAAAAGACGGTGCTTTAGAGCGTCGTTTTCAAAAAGTAATTGTAGAACCAACCTCGGTTGAAGAAACCATTACGATTTTAAATAATATTAAAGGTAAATACGAAGATCACCACAGCGTAACCTATACGCCAGAAGCTATTGAAGCTTGTGTTAAGCTTACCAATCGCTACATGACGGACCGTTTTTTACCTGACAAAGCAATTGATGCTTTAGACGAGGTAGGTTCTCGCGTGCATATTATTAACATTTCTGTACCAGAAGAAATTTTAACGTTAGAGAAAAACCTAGAAGAAGTTCGTGCAGAAAAAGATGCTATGGTTAAAAAGCAAAAGTTTGAAGAAGCTGCAAAGCTTCGTGATGACGAACGTAATATTGAACGTAGTTTAGCCGTTGCTCAAGAAAAATGGGAATTAGAATCTAAAAATAACAGAATTACTGTAACCGAAGATAATGTTGCCGATGTAGTTTCTATGATGACCGGAATTCCGGTAAATCGCGTAGCACAAACAGAAAGCAATAAACTAGCCCATTTACCTGATTTAATTAAAGGTAAGGTGATTGGCCAAGATGAAGCTGTTTTAAAAATCGCAAAATCAATTCAACGCAACAGAGCCGGGTTAAAAGATCCGAATAAACCTATCGGATCATTTATCTTTTTAGGCCAAACCGGAGTTGGTAAAACGCAATTAGCTAAAGTTTTAGCTAAAGAACTTTTTGATTCTGAAGAAGCTTTGGTTCGAATTGACATGAGCGAATACATGGAGAAATTTGCAATTTCTAGATTAGTTGGTGCACCTCCGGGCTATGTTGGTTACGAAGAAGGCGGACAATTAACCGAAAAAATAAGACGCAAACCATACGCAGTTTTATTGTTAGATGAAATTGAAAAAGCGCATCCTGACGTATTTAACATGTTGTTACAAGTTTTAGACGACGGCCATTTAACCGATTCTTTAGGACGTAAAGTTGATTTTAGAAATACAATCATTATCATGACATCAAACATTGGTGCACGTCAGTTAAAAGATTTTGGCACCGGCGTTGGTTTTGGTACAGCTGCAAAACAATCACAACAAGCTGATATAGAAAAAGGTGTGATTGAAAATGCTTTAAAGAAAGCATTTGCTCCAGAATTTTTAAACCGAATTGACGATGTAGTTGTATTTAATGCTTTAGAAAAAGAAGATATTAATAAAATTATTGATATTGAATTGCAAAAGCTTTATGCACGTATTGCAGATTTAGGTTATAGCTTAAAATTGTCTGACGCAGCAAAAGATTTTATTGCTGATAAAGGTTTTGACAAGCAATTTGGAGCAAGACCTTTAAAAAGAGCCATTCAGAAATACATTGAAGATGCTTTAGCTGAAAAAATAATTACTTCTAAGATTCAGACTGGCGACGAAATTTTAATGGAATTAGACGCAGAAAAAGAAGAATTAACTGTTGAAATCATAAAAGCGCAAGAAGCGAACTAATAAAAAAAGCGAAACCAAAGGGTTTCGCTTTTTTGTTTTATATCTAAATCTAGCTTAAAAACTTTCGTCTAAATCTACATCCATTGCATGTAAAAAATGAATGGCTTTTTCAATATCATAATGTAAAACGCGATCGTTTTCTACTAAAGGCACATCCGTTCTAAATAATTTTACAAAACTTTCAATAAATTCTGACGATTGTAACGGACGTCTGAATTCTAAAGCTTGCGAAGCATTCATCAATTCAATAGCTAAAATACGAACTAAGTTTTCTAGTATTTTGTAACATTTGGTTGCTGCGTTTGCTCCCATGCTAACATGATCTTCTTGTCCGTTACTCGAAACAATACTATCAACAGATGCTGGAGTTGCCAATTGTTTGTTTTGACTTACAATGCTTGCTGCTGTATATTGCGGAATCATAAACCCAGAATTTAATCCCGGATTGTTTACTAAAAATGCTGGCAAACCACGTAAACCCGAAATTAATTGGTAGGTTCTGCGTTCTGAAATACTACCTAATTCTGCCAAAGCGATGCCTAAAAAATCTAAAGCTAAAGCCAAAGGTTGCCCATGAAAGTTTCCGCCAGAAAGCACCTGATCATCACCCACAAAAACATTTGGGTTATCGGTAACCGAATTAATTTCAGTTTTAAAAACTTTTAATGCATAATCAATAGCATCTTTACTTGCTCCGTGAACTTGCGGCATACAACGGAAAGAATATGGATCTTGAACATTTTCTTTAGGTTGCTCAATCAATTCACTACCGTCAAGAAAATCTAAAATACGGCTTGCTGTAACAACTTGCCCTTTATGCGGACGGATTAGATGAATCATTTCATTAAACGGATCTTTACGACCATCAAACGCTTCTAACGAAATGGTTCCGATTAAATCGGCTAAATAAGCAATTTTACGTGCTTTAATCAATATTGAAACACCATAAGCGCTCATAAACTGCGTACCGTTTAATAAAGCTAAACCTTCTTTAGATGCTAATTTTATAGGTTCTAAACCAAGTTTTTCTAAAACTTTATCGGCTGGTTGGCGGTAACCGTCGTAAAAAACTTCGCCCTCGCCAATTAAAGGTAAACTTAAGTGCGCTAAAGGAGCTAAATCGCCCGAAGCACCTAACGAACCTTGTTGGTAAACAACCGGAATTACCTCGTGGTTATAAAAATCAACCAAACGTTGTACGGTAACCAATTGCACACCCGAAAAACCGTAAATTAACGATTGTATTTTAAGCAACAACATTACTTTCACAATTTCTTCGGGCACCAAATCGCCGGTTCCACAAGCGTGAGATTTTACAATGTTTTCTTGTAAAAGGCTTAAGTTTTCGTTCGAAATTTTTACGTTACATAAAGACCCAAAGCCCGTATTTATACCATAAATAGGTTCTTTTTGGGTTTGCATCTTATGATCTAAATAATTGCGGCATTTTTCGATATTAACAATAGCATCTTGCGACAATTCTAATTTTTTGTTTTCTGCTATTATAGCAGCAACATCATCTATGCTTAAAGTTTCGGTACTTAAATAATGTACGGATTCCATGATCTATTTTTTATCAAAAATGGGTATTAATAATATTATTTGCAAATTTTAACCCGAACAAAATACTTAAAATAATGCTAAAACAATTCAATCAATAAAGAAAAACAATATGAAATACGTTGTTTGTACTTTGCAGGATATCTGCATTTAAAATTTTAAAAATTGAAAAAATTACGCTATTTTAGCCTATATTTTTAGAACATAAAAAACAACACATAAAATCATGAAAAACATAGCTTTAACACACATTCATGAACAATTAGGAGCAAAAATGGTTCCTTATGCTGGGTTTAATATGCCCGTACAATATGAAGGAGTAAATGCAGAACATGAAACCGTTCGTAATGGTGTGGGTGTTTTCGACGTTTCTCACATGGGAGAATTCTTTTTAAAAGGAGAAAACGCGTTAGCACTTATTCAAAAAGTTACTACTAACGATGCATCTAAAATTGCTATTGGTAAAGCTCAATATTCTTGTTTACCAAACTTAACAGGCGGAATTGTAGACGATTTAATTGTTTACCGCATGGCAGAAAACGAATATTTATTAGTAGTTAATGCATCAAATATTGAAAAAGATTGGAATTGGATTTCTCAGTTTAACGATTTTGGTGTTGAAATGACAAATGCTTCTGATCAATATTCATTATTCGCAATTCAAGGTCCTAAAGCTGCTGAAGCTATGCAACCTTTAACTAATGTAGATTTAACCAATTTACCTTTTTATTCGTTTGAAGTTGGTACTTTTGCTGGAGTTGACAACGTAATTATTTCTGCAACAGGATATACAGGTTCTGGAGGTTTTGAAATTTATTTTAAAAATGAAGATGCTGAAACTATTTGGAATAAAGTTTTTGAAGCTGGAAAAGCTTTTGACATTAAACCTATTGGATTAGCTGCACGCGATACATTACGTTTAGAAATGGGCTTTTGCTTGTACGGAAATGATATTGACGAAACAACTTCTCCGTTAGAAGCTGGTTTAGGTTGGATTACTAAGTTTGATAAAGAATTTACAAACTCTGAAAACCTTAAAAAAGAAAAAGAAAACGGTCCGAAACGCAAGCTAATTGGTTTTGAATTATTGGATCGCGGTATTCCACGTCATGGCTACGAAATTGTTGATGCAAACGGAAATGTAATCGGTCACGTAACTTCAGGAACTCAGGCACCTTCATTAAATAAAGGAATTGGTTTAGGCTACGTTACTACAGAAAATGCTAAAGTTGATACAGATATTTTTATTCGCATTCGTAAAAACGATGTACCAGCAAAAATTGTTAAAACACCTTTTTATAAAAAATAATTACCAACTAAGAGTTTCTGTACAGAAACTCTTAGTTTTTTTTGATTAACAGAATAAGTTATTTTATTTTTGCAATCAAGTTATTTTGACTTTTAAAACATACATATTTTATGGGAAGAGCGTTCGAATTTAGAAAAGCTAGAAAAATGAAACGTTGGGCTGCTATGGCTAAAACGTTTACACGCATTGGTAAAGATATTGTAATTGCCGTAAAAGAAGGGGGACCTCATCCAGAATCTAACGCACGTTTAAGAGCTGTAATGCAAAATGCAAAAGCAGCAAACATGCCTAAAGAAAACATTGAAAGAGCGATTAAAAAAGCTACCGAAAAAGATACTGCTAATTATAAAGAAGTTTTGTTTGAAGGTTATGCACCTCACGGAATTGCAATTTTAGTTGAATGTGCTACTGACAACAACAACCGTACGGTTGCAAATATTAGAAGTTATTTTAATAAATGTAACGGTACATTTGGTACACAAGGTTCGGTTGAATTTATGTTTGACCATACCTGTAACTTTAGAATTGCGGCTGAAGGACGTGATGTAGAAGAACTTGAGTTAGAAATGATTGATTTTGGTGTAGAAGAAATTTTTGTTGACGAAGATGGTATTTTAATGTACGCTCCGTTTGAAAGTTTTGGTGCAATTCAGAAAGAATTAGAAGGTCGTGAAATTGAAATTCTATCTTCTGGCTTTGAAAGAATTCCACAAATTACTAAAGAATTAACTGCTGAAGAAGCTGCTGATGTTGAAAAGCTTTTAGAAAAAATTGAAGAAGATGATGACGTGATGAACGTATATCATACCATGCAAGAATCTTCTGAAGAATAAAATAAAAAACTTAACCTACCGGTTAAGTTTTTTTGTTTAAGTTAAAACCTACTTTATTATCCGCTTATAAAAATTTTAGTATTTTTGCACAACTTGTAATAAAATACAAATAATGAATATTAACCCATCTGCCAATGGTTGGATTGCTAAATATTTTGCAACAAATGCCAACAATCCGGCTGCGCATCTTAGTGATATAGCGCTGCATCAAACCATTCGTAATTCAGGATTTATTTACGGTTATACGCTAAATTTATTCAATTTAGAACATTTAAGTTTAAAAGGTTTAACTAACGAAGAGCTAACCAAGCTTGCTTTGCTGCATAACTTGTATTTGCTTTATTTTAAACTAGAACCAAACGGATCTGTTGATGCGTTTGTGCAGAAACTTTTAGAATTTTATACCCAGATTCACCCCACTCCAAAAAGTTTTTTAAATCGATTTTTACCGGAAGAAAAAAACAGCATCAAATTAGAAAAAATTATTGCTTTGAGGGTGGCAACTAATCATAATTTTTTCACCAAATCTTTTTCACATCTTATTACAAATGCTTTTTTATATATAGATGTTTTAGCGTTTAGAAAGTATTTATTACACGCCATTAATCCTTTAAAATATATTGAAAAGATCGAAAAGGTTGTAACCAAAATTGCGTACCAAACCTTAGCTATTAAAACAGAAAAAAGTAAATACGACGAGCTCTTTATTAAGTTGTTTGACAGCTCGATGCGAACCATAAAAATAAATACTGAAGAACAACAAATTGAGATTAACTTGGCTTATTTTGATTCTGTTTTAGAACGCAATTATTTTTTAGATATTGCTTGCATGGCCGTTTGGAGTGATGCAAAAATGGAAACCGATGAATTGGCTTTTATACAAAGTTTTGCGCAATATTTAGAAATAAATAAAACGCAGGCGACCGAAGCTTTAGACAGTATTTTTTATTTTATAACCAACTACAAAGACAAAATTCCGTATTTTAATTACAGCAATCCGGTAAAACATTTTTACGATCATACCTCATTAACGGTAATGAACTTAATTGTTCGTAATAAAAACAGATTGGTTAAAGAAATTATGGCCAGTGGTGAATTGGTAAAATTATTAGCAGCTTCAACCCAACGCAATTTAAATAATACGGAACGAAAAAAAGTAAAAAAACAATTAATAGAAATTTGTAAAACCATTCCGTCGTTGGCCATTTTTGCTTTGCCGGGCGGTAGTTTGTTGCTTCCTATTTTAATTAAGTTTGTACCTACTTTTTTACCAGCATCTTTTAATGAAAATTTAGATGTTTTAGACACCGAACTTCCTGCTGATGAAACTAAAAAGTAATTAATTTAGTTATGCCATTTGATTACAAATTGCGTTAATTAAGGTTTCAAAATTAAAAGGTTTTGTCACCACATCATTTATTTGATGCTTTTTTATTTCATTATAAACATCTTCTTTATTATAAGCCGTTAAAGCAATAATCGGCATGTTTTTGTTCAAGTTTCTAATATAAGTTGCAAGTTCAAATCCTGTCATTTCTGGCATATTAATATCGGTTAAAATCACATCAAAATGTTGTTTTTTAATCAATTCTAAGGCTGCTTCGCCAGATTGAACCATGCAGCATTGTATTTCATGTTTCTCGAACATGCGCTGACAACTTAATCGGCTTATTTCATTATTTTCAACCAACAACAAACGTAATTTTTTATAATCAACAGTAATTTTATTTGCTATTGCTGTAGGTTTATCTTCTTGCTGCTGAAAGTTTTTGCAAGGAATTGAAACAAAAAATGTTGTACCTACATTCAGCTTACTTTTTACATTAATTTCTCCTTGCAATACGTTTACTAATTGTTTTACAATTGATAGGCCCAATCCGGCACCAACATATTCTGAATCTTTTAAATTAAACCGTACAAACTTGTCGAATAATTTAGATTTGTTTTTAGATGCTATACCAACACCAGAATCAGTAATTTGAATCTGTAAAAGCAATTGATTCGCTGCAACTTGCATTTGTTTAATCACAACTGCAACTTTGCCATTTTTTGTAAACTTTAGCGCATTGCTTATTAAATTGTATAAAATTTGATTGAGCTTAATTTTGTCAATTACTATAAAAGAATCAGAACAAGCAGAAACATGGATTTGAACTTGATTGTTATTAGCATTTGCAATGGGTTGTAAGCTTGATACGATTCCTTTAATTTCAGATTCAATTTCGTAAGCTGATGGTTCTATTTTAACGGCATTTGCTTCTATTTTTTGCAACTGCAACAAATCATTAATCAAACTCATTAAATAATCTGACGAAAATTTTAATGCTTTAATTATTTTATTTTGTTTTAGATAGGTAAAATCTTGTTCTAAAACCTTAGTAAGTCCAATAATGCCGTACAAAGGCGTTCTGATTTCGTGCGAAACTTTTCCAATAAATTGATTTTTAACCAAAACACGTGATTCGGCTGCATCCTTCGCTAAAGCCAATTCTGCATTCTGAAATGCTATTTGCTGTAACATTTTATTTTTTACTTGATATTGTTTTACAAGCACATAAGTACTATAAGCTAAAAACAAAAGAAGTCCGAACAATAAAATGTAAATAAGTTGGGTATAAGCAATGGTTTTGTTTTGCTGTGCGTGCAACTTACTCATTTTATAAAGTTCGTGCTTAAAATGACTCGAATCAATGCGGGAAGTAAAGTTCGCAATTGAAGGAATATCTATAACCGAAACGAGATTTGTTTTTGTTAGCGTAAAAATATTTAAGTAATAATATGCTAATTCTGTTTTTTGTTACAAATGATAAAAATCGGCTAAAGCCTTGGTTATTTTTAACTTTAACTTTGGTAAAACCACAGCGTTATTATTCTGTTCTATATGATGCAGCGCTTTTAAATAATGTTTTTCGGCTACCAAAAAATTTTGCTTATATACGTGATAATGCCCGTTTAACAGATGAAAATGAGCGTTTAACAACGAAGAATCTTGCAATAAAATTTCGGTAGCAAAAATTTGTAAAACTTTTACTCCATCTTCAAATTGATTAAGTAAAAATAAAGTTTCGGCTTTATGCAATTCGGTCATTAATTTATCGGCAGGTAAAACTTCTGTTGATAAATCAGCTAACGCTTGATTAAAAAAATACAGCGCTTGTTTCGCATCTACCGATTTAAAAACTAAAGCTAAAGTGCGTAATATTTTAAATTTTACTATCGGCTCATGATGCGCTTTTATTGTTTTTAAAGCTTTTTTTAAAATATTAATAGCTTTATCAGATTCTCCTAGTTCATTGTAATTTAAAGCTAAAACAACATAAGCTTGTGCAGCTAAAACTTCGTTAAAAGAAAGATAAGCATGATCCAGTACTTTTTGTGCTTTTTCTAAAGATGCTTTATAATTTAACTCGTGAAAATTATTTTGAGCAGTAACCAACATTTCAGCATAATCTTTTTCATTATGCTGTGCGTTTTTTGCTATTGTTTGGGTACAATACAACAAAAAGCATAGTACAAAAAATTGTACTACTGTTGGTATAGGTTGGGTTTTCATAAAAAAAAGGGCTTTTTTTATTTGATGCTCATTACTAAAAACGTTAAAAATTTAACAAAATTGTGTTTTATTTTTTTTTTTTTAAAATAATATGATAAAAAACATCCTTAAAAACCAACCGAAATACAACATTTATTCACGTTGTGTTTAACAGTAAAACAATTGTATCTACTAAATAAAGTAGTGCATTCACTAAATTATGGCTATCGCCTAAAATTGATTTTATGAGATTTGCGGCTGAAATGTAACTGAATTAAAAAAAATAACATGAATGATATTTTAACCAATGGATTAGAAATACATTTATAAGGTAACGCCTTGATAAGTTATTTATACTGGCAACCAACAGTGGGTTTAAAAGTTTTAATTGGAAAAAATATTAGTTTTTTTTACTTTTAAAACATGAAAATTCAAGGTACGGTGGTTTGCTTGCCCATAAAAAGCATTGAAAAAACATTGCATTTTTATAAACATGTTTTTGAGTTAGAAAATTTGAAAGAAGATGAAGGCATAATAGCCATTGAGCTACTCAATTTATCTTTATTTTTAATTGAACAAAATGCATTTTTAAGCTACAGCAAAAAAGCCAATCGCGGGGTTTTGTTTCCTGAAAACAACGTTGCAAATATTATTAGTTGTGCCGTTGAAACCGTTAATGATGTAGATTTAGCATTAGAAAAAGCATTACTAAACGGCGGTTCTATTTCTAGCAAAGCCGGAATTGATAATCAATATGGTTTTTATATGGGTTATATAAGCGATCCGGATGGCCATTTGTGGGAATTAGTTTGTGCCAAACCTAACCTATAATAATAAAAATCCTTTTGCAGTACATGTAAAGGATTTTTTACTTTAAGTTTACATTACTTAAGCTTTAAATAATTATTGTATTTATTAATTCAGCTTTTTTGTGCAGCATTTACTTATATTTTTGTTTTACTAAATATTGTAAACGCATGAAAAAAATATTTTTAACCACCTCTGCCCTTTTTATTATGGGCTTAGCAACAGCACAAGCACAACAAACACAAATTATTGCACATCGCGGTTTTTGGAAAACCGAAAATAGTGCTCAAAATTCCATCACAGCATTACAAAAAGCAGCACAAGAACAATTTTTTGGTTCAGAGTTTGATATTCATATTACGAAAGATAACGTTTTAGTAATTAACCACGATGCTGACGTAAACGGAATTGAAATAGAAACAAATAACTACAATAAAATTGCGAAAGTAAAATTAAAAAACAACGAGCCCTTACCTACGTTAGAAAATTATTTAAAAGCCGGAAAAGCGCTGCCAAACATAAAACTAATTTTAGAAATTAAACCGCATAAAAATGTCGAACGCGAAAACCAAGCGGTGGCAGAAACCATACAATTAGTAGAAAAATTAAACTTAGCCAATCAGGTAGAATATATTTCGTTTAGCCAAAACATTTGCGATCAGGTTAAAAAACAAAATCCACAAGCAGTTGTTTCGTATTTAAATGGTGATTTATCTCCGCAACAAGTAAAAAGTAAAGGTTGGGACGGCATCGATTATCATTTTAAAATTTATCAAAAAAATCCAACTTGGATTACTGATGCACATAACTTAGGTTTAATTACCAATACCTGGACGGTAAACAATCCCGAAGTTATGGAAGAAATGATTGCGAATAAAATTCAATTTATTTCTACCGATGAACCTTTGGTACTTAAAGCCAAATTACAAAACTAAAAGCACAACAATAAATAGTAAAATACCTGATTATCATCAGGTATTTTTTTATTGCATCATTTAAAAAAAAAAAAAAAATGATTATATTTACTTACTTCTCAAAAAAATAATCCCCCACTTAATTTTTTAAATAATTTATTTATGAATTTAATTTCAGACTACAACAAGTTCAACATCGTTTTTATACACGGTTTGGGTGGAAGCATTACTACGGGTACAAAATTTAATTTTTTTAAAGGTATATATTCGCAAATAAAAGGTTTTGGATGGACGCAGGAAGATAATATTCCGGAAAAATTGGCCGCATTTATACCAGAAAATATAGATTTAGCCAAACCAACTTTAATTATTGGTTCATCAGCTGGCGGAAAAATAAGTTTACTTTTAAAACAAATGCTATTAGAACAAAGCAACCAACAAGTTTTGGTTTGTTTGCTTAATCCTTTGGCAGATGTTAGCATGCGTTTGGTAGAAGTTCCGTTAACCAATTCATACCTTTTAACCGGTGATTTACACAAAACTGCAAAAGATGCTTTGATTATTTGGTCGGCAGAAGATGAAGTAATTAATCAAACCGAATCAATCAAAATGTTTCATCCGCACAATTGGTTTGTACAAGTTCAAGACAATCATCAACTAAAGAATTCTTTATCAACGGTTGTAAAACGCATGGATGAATACGTGTACCAAAACCAAAACGTAACACAACCTGATTTTGTAAACTAATGAAAGCATACCTTGCGTTAAGCTTTTCTAATCGTACCAAATTAACAACCGAAATAGAAACAATTTCGGCTGTTTTGTTAGCACATAAAATTACCCCATGGTTTTTTGTGGATAAATATCAGTTTAGCAATACGCAAGAAAAAGAAATGATGCAACAAGCCTTACATGATATTGATGCGTGCGATTTTTTACTTGCCGAAACCAGTTATAAAGGCATTGGTATTGGTTTAGAAGCCGGGTATGCCAAAGCTAAAAATAAACCGATTGTTTATTTACGCAATAAAAACACTTCGCATTCAACCACCGTTGCAGGTATTAGTGATTATCAGATTATTTATACGGATGCAGCAGATTTAAAACACCAATTGGAATTGGTACTAAATAAATTAAAACCAAATTATGATTTATAAAGCTTCATCAGATACTATGGTTAAAACCATTACCATAGGTTGTTTTATTTTATTTGCAGCAATTGGAGGACCTATTTTATACAAAGCAATTGCAAACGCAAGCAGTTTTAAAGCTATTTTACCAGCTTTAGGTACTAGCTTACTTATGTTTGCCATATTATTTATTTGCTGGCTGTACGCACCTTATTGTTATGAAATTACTTCAACCGATTTTATCATTCGCAGGCGAATTGGTGCTATTAAAATAAAAAAAGATGCTATTCAATCCGTACAAATGCTAACAAAAAATGAAATAAGCGGTTCGATTAGAACCTTTGGCGTTGGTGGATTATTTGGTTATTACGGAATTTTTGAAGTTTCTAAAATAGGAAAAACAACGTTTTACATTACACAGTGTAAAAACTTAATTTTATTGGTTACCAATACCAACAAAAAAATGCTGATTTCACCAAACGATGTAAATTTAATAAACCAATTTACATTATAAAACTTCGCAGGTTGCTTGATGCACAACCTCAAAATTACATGAATTTGCTATAAAACATAATTGATTGGCTTTTTGATGCAAATCTAAAGCCAATTGCTTTTGTGATGCATTTGCGATTAGAACTTTTGGACGCAAAATAGCTTGCGTTATTTGTCCGCTTCCGTCAGGATGAACTTCTAAAATTGCTTCGGCCTGATCGGAGTAACTTACAACCTCAATATTATGTTGCTCACAGCAATATAAATACGACATAAAATGACAAGATGCTAAACTGCTTAACAACAAATCTTCTGGATTATGTAAAGTTGCATCACCTTTAAAAGCTTTTGCAGCCGAAACGTGTAAATCGGGTTTAAACGCGATTGAGATTCGGTGGTTTTTTAGCGCTTTTTTGTTTTGTTTTAAAGTTTTATCGTTGGGCTTGTGCCAATTTAATTCGCTTTTAAAATGATGCTGATTGGACTTGAATTTACATTTAAAATTACTTGCTTACCAAATGTACATTAGATTTACTAAAAACAAATTGTTTTATTTTGAATTAACTTATAAAATTGGCAGCGCGCGTTAGGGATTGTTGCCTTGTTTGAGCACATTTGCTATGCAATAGCAAATTGCGAGGGCTAAAGCCCGATCTAAACTTGAATAAGTTTAGGTAACGCCCTAAAAATTACAGTTTTAAAAATATTACTAATAAATTGTTATAATTCTTTATTTAATTGTTATTTTCGCAGCGCTTTTGGTGCGAACTTTATAGTTCGTTAAAAGGGAATTAGGTGCAAATCCTGAACAGACCCGCTGCTGTGAGCTTCGAAAAAAAATCTTTAACAAACTGCAATCCACTGTTTTTAAAATGGGAAGGACGTTTAAAGATGAAGCAAGTCAGAAAACCTGCCATGAGCTTATACATTTTAACGCTTTCGGGGACTAAAGCTTGAAGTACATTTTTGGGAAATTGGATTTCCTAAATACCTTCATATCTACTCGTTAGCAACAAACTTTAAAAGCTGATGAGATTTACTTTTAATTTTTGTTGTTATTTGGTATTTTTTGCAACTACTGGTGCTGTGGCGCAGGTGGTTCAGGATAGCATTTACCACTTGCAACAACTTGAAATTTTTACACAAAAAAACAAAGAAGTTATTGCTGGGCAATCGCTTAAGGGCGAAGCTTTGCAGCGGTTAAACAGCCAATCGGTTGCAGATGCGGTGCGTTATTTTTCGGGCGTTCAGCTAAAAGATTACGGCGGAGTTGGTGGCATAAAAACCATTGACGTTCGGGGCATGGGCAGCCAACATGTTGGTGTTTTTTATGATGGCATTCAGCTAGGTAATGCACAAAATGGCGTAGTAGATCTAGGTAAATATGCTTTAGATGATTTAGAAGCGATTAGTTTGTACAACGGGCAAAAAAGTTCTGTTTTTCAGGCAGCTAAACATTTTGCATCTGCTTCTTCCATTTACTTACAATCTAAAAAACCAGTTTTTAATGCTGATGCAAAAACCAATGTTACGTTTCGATATAAAACGGGTTCTATTCAGCTAGTTAATCCTTCATTCCGAATAGAGCAAAAATTATCGGATGCCGTTTTTGCCACTGCAAGCGCAGAATACATAAAATCTGACGGGGAATATAAATTTAGATACAGTAAAAAAAATTTAGATCAATCAGTAGCTTACGATACAACAGCAATAAGAAAAGATGGGCAGATTGATGCCAAACGCTTTGAGCTGGGCTTATTTGGCGAAAAAAACAATACTATTTGGCAGGTTAAAGGTTACAGCTATTTGTCGGACCGTGGCATTCCGGGTGCAATTGTTCGTGGCAGATTTGATGCACGCGGACAAACTTTGGTAGATAAAAATTACTTTTTACAAGCTACGATTGAACAAAAGGTTGGACGTTTTGAAACTAAATTAAACACCAAATATGCGAATGATTATACACGATTTACAGATACGGTTAGCCTTTTTAAATATCAAAACACCTACAAACAACAAGAATTTTACGCATCTTGGGCAACGGTTTATAAAGCAACTTCAACCCTATATATAAATGTAGCAGCTGATTATCAGTTTAATACCTTGGATGTGGATTTAACTAATTTTTCTTACCCCAAACGAAAAACAACTTGGGTTGCTTTTGCTGCTTCTTACCAACAAAAAAAATTACAATTTCAGGCAAGCGTTTTAGGAACTTTTGTAACAGAATCGGTTAAAAAAAACACCAATGCACCTGATAAAAACATTTGGGCGCCAACCTTACTTGCACAATATAAAATAAATAATGCATTTAGCATTCAGGCTTTTTATAAGCGCATTTTTAGAATGCCAACTTTTAACGATTTGTATTATACCGCACTTGGCTATTCTAATCTAAAACCTGAATATGCTACCCAATATAATTTTGGCTTTACTTACGCGAAACCCTTAAACGGAATTGTACAACAAATAAGCATTCAGGCAGATGGTTATTACAATTTAATAACAGATAAAATTATTGCTGCTCCTAATGGCAGCATGTTTAGATGGATGATGATGAATTTAGGAAAAGTACAAATTTTGGGTACAGACGTTAAGTTAAAATCAGACTTTATTTGGGGGCAAACCGAATGGCAACTGATGCTTAATTACAGCTACCAAAAAGCACAAGATTACAGCAACAAAAAAACGACATATTACAAACATCAAATTGCTTATATACCCTGGCACAGCGGATCGGCGGTTTTAAATGCCAATAACAAAACTTGGGGAGCAAATTACAGCTTTATTTATGTGGGCGAACGTTATGATGCTAATCAAGACAATATTCAGTACAATCACATAAACCCATGGTTTACGCATGATGTATCGATTCAGAAAACCTTTGCTTTTAATCGGTATACTTCTACCCTATCCTTTCAGGTAAATAATATTTTAAACCAATATTACGATGTGGTTTTAAATTATCCCATGCCAGGGCGTCAATTCAAGTTTATTCTAAATCTAACAATATGATTACTAAATTTAAATCAGCAGCTTATGTAAGCTTGCTTGCCTTGTTGTTTGCTTGTCAGCAAGACGACAACTTAGTTACCTCAACCCCAGAAGTTGTAGCACCGCCAGAAAAAACAGAAGTTTTAGGCTTTTATTTGTTAAACGAAGGCATGCTAAATAGCAATAAAGCAACTTTAGATTTTTACAATTACGAAACCGGTATTTACACAACCAATATATATGCCGAAGCGAACCCGACCATGGTTAAAGAAATGGGCGATGTTGGTAATGATATAAAAATTTACGGTAGCAAATTGTATGCAGTACTTAATGCATCAAACTTTATTGAAGTTATGGATGTAAAAACAGCCAAACACATAGCAACGATTCCGTTAGAAAACGGGCGTTATATTGAGTTTCATAACGGTAAAGCTTATGCAACTTCTTACAACGGAGAAATAGTTTTAGGAAAAGATCAACCGCTAGGTAAAGTTGTAGAAATTGATACCACCAGCTTACAAATTACTCGCGAAGTTGCCGTTGGATACCAACCCGACGAACTTGCTATTGTAAACAACAACATTTTTGTTGCCAATTCGGGCGGATATATGTACCCGGATTACGACCGAACGGTTTCGGTAGTTGATATTGCATCTTTTAAAGAAATTAAAAAAATTGATGTAGAAGTTAATTTACACCGAATAAAGGCAGATAATCAAGGAAATGTTTATGTAACCAGTCGTGGTGATTACTACGATATTGCATCAAACTTATATGTAATTGATGCTAAAACATTGGAAGTTACTAAAACATTTAATGTTCCAGTTTCTAACTTTACCATTGTAGAAGATAAGCTATATTATTTTGAAAATACGTTTAGCTACGAAACTTTTGATTATGTAAAAGGCATGGGAATAATAAACACCAAAACACAAACTTTAGAAACGGCGAATTTAATTGATAATGCCATTTTTGATGAAATAGAAACCCCTTACGGCATTGCTGTTAACCCAATTACCAAACATATATATATTACCGATGCAGGAAATTACGTTTCAACCGGTTTTGTATATAGTTTTGATGCCAACGGTAATTTATTATGGAAACAAGCTGCAGGTAACATTCCGGCACATTTTGTGTTTCTTTATAAATAAAAGATAATAAAAAAAACCACAAAGTTAAACTTCGTGGTTTTTTAATTATTACTTTTCAAGCAAAATTACTTGCATATAACCTTCGGTTCCCATAATCTGAATGTCTTTTATTTTAGAAATCGGAATTTGGTTTAATTCTTTATACGAATATTTTTTATTAGAATTTAAGGTGTAAAAAGTAGAATGTCCAAAAAGCGTGGTAGGAATTGTTAGTTTTCTTTCGGCTAACTTTTTTTCTACCAACTTATATAAATCACTCTTTTCAGCTTCATTTGTAATCGGAAAATCTAAGTTTCTTGAAGACATACCATATTGATATTGCCCGGGTTTTAATGTATGTAAAAATTCATTATAGGTTGCCTCAGCACTTTCAGAAAATGTTGTAGATAAATCTTTTTTTATAGCTTTAGAATTTTTATCACAACCAATAGTTTTAAAATAATATTTACCATTTTCCACTATTTCTATGGTAGTTTGAAAACAATCAATAGGATATACAGGATTAATTGCTTTTAATGATGCTATAGTTGTAATATTTTCAGGAGTACCAGCATAAGTAATTTGAAACGGATATTCTTTTTTTTAAATCTGAGTTATATTCAGCCAGACTTACCGAAGTACTATCATTTGCATAAGTAGTAACAAACCTAACTTGCCAAACACGAATTGCATTATGGGGCGAAGTACGCAAATTGTTTACTTGATACTTATTTAAATTTTCATCTAAATTTTTATAATAAAACTAAGTTTCTTTATCCTGACTCACTTCAATAGTATTTTGAGCGAATAATAATGTTGTAAAAAGCAAAAAGCTGAAGGTTATTAGTGTTTTTTTCAATATAAAAATTTTAATACCTAAATAAACTATTTTATAAAAGCATGGTTATTTTTTCTTATAATTAATTAGAATGTGATTTACTATAATAGTTTTATTTTTTAGTTACTATTATATCATGAATTATCTTAAACAAATAATCAAAATCGTAAGGTTTAGTAACCACTTCTTGAATATCGGTTAAGGCCAAGTCTTTCGCAATATCTTGTTTAGAATAGGCCGTTAAAGCAATTATTGGCGTTTTAATGTTTAGTTTACGTATGCGTTTAGCAAGTTCAAAACCATCTATTTCTGCCATATTAATATCGGTTAAAATGACCGAAAAAGTTTGTTGCTGTAAAACAGCTAAAGCTTCTTTTGCGTTAGCTACTACCGTACAAGCAATATTATGCTTTTTAAATGCATGCTGGCTTACCATTCTATTAATTTCGTTGTTCTCAACCAATAAAACATGTAAATCTGCGCAGTCAAACGGAACTGAATATGCATCAGCAGCATCATTTATTTTTAAATGATGTGCCAAACAAGGAATAGTAAAAGTAAACACTGTACCAACGCCAACTTTACTTTTAACGGTTATAGATCCGCCTAAAACCTGAATCAATTGTTGTACAATAGGTAATCCTAATCCGGTACCTTGATATTCGGAACCTTTGGTATGAAACTGAGAAAATTTCTCAAAAATAGTTTCTAAGTTTTTCTCAGAAATTCCGCTGCCGGTATCTTTAACCTCATAAGTTAATTCTACCGAATTATTAGAAACTATTTTTTGCGATACCGTAACAGTAATAGTACCATTGCTAGTAAACTTTAAAGCATTACTTAATAAATTAAATAATATTTGATTGAGTTTTAGCTTATCTGTTTCTACCGATTTAACTACAAAATCATCTTTTACTATTATAACCTTATTGTTGTTTTTTTGAGCGTAAATGCTAAGGCTTTCTACAATATTTTGCAGCTCTTTTTTAATTGGGTAAGGTTTTAAATCAATCGAAATATTTTGAGATTCTATTTTCTGAATTTCAAGTAAATCGGTAATCAAGCTCATTAAATAATCAGCCGAAAAATTAAGGGATTGTAAAACTTTATTGTTTTTTAATTCCGGGAAATCTTGTTCTAATATTTTAGCCAAACCAATTACACCGTATAAAGGCGTGCGCAGTTCGTGCGAAACGTTGCTGATAAACTGTGTTTTTAAATCTGAAAGTTCTTCGGCCTTGGCTCTTGCTTTTTCGAGTTCAATATTCTTAGATTCAATTTCAGCAATCAGTTTGTTTTTTTGCTTTTGATTGCGTTTTAATAAGATAACCGAAAAAACTAAGTTTAGTACAATAAAGGTAAGCAAACCACCAACTATTTTAGAATAGAAAATAGTTTTTTGCTGTTCTTCATTCAACTTTTCAACCTCGTTAATCTGACGTTTGTATTCGTCTAAATCAATCTGATTGGCAAAGTTAACCATGGCATCCGTTTTTTCTTTAGAATATAAAGAATCTTTTAAGGTTATGTGTTTTAACAAGTAATCATAACCTTTGGTCATATCGCCCAACTTGGCATACAAACGCGCAACATCATCGTAAAGCTCCATTTCGTGAGTCGAAATAAGTTTGAACTTTTCCGGATTGGTTTCGCAATATTTTAAAGCTTCTAAATAATACTTTTCGGCTTTTTTTAATTCATTTTTATGTTTGGCATAAGCAGCCTTTAATGAATTATAGGTTATAAATATTTCGGGCTCGTTAATTTTAAATAAAAACTTTTCTGCTTCTTTTAGATATTTGTTTCCAAGTTCAAAATCTAATTTATCAAAATATAAAATACTTAAATTTAACGTAGAAAGTAATACGTCGTATTCCGAGTTAAGTTGTTTGGAGTTTTCTAACGATTTTAAATGATAATCAATTGCCTGATTATAATCTTTAAAATAAACTTGATAAAGGTTAGCAATATTAGTTTCTATCCAAGATTTAATTCGAATATCATCATTATTTTCTAATACACGCAAACCATTCAAAAAAGCTTCTTCGGCTTTTTTGTATTCTCCATATTCGGTATAATTTAAACCGATAATATTATAAATACGAGCCAATAAAAGTACATCATTACTTTCGTACGCGTGGTTTAATGCGTTTTGAGCATGTCGTAATGAAGCTTTGGTATCTAATTCCTGATATGCCCTACCCGCTTTAGTTACTAAATTAACCAAGCTGTCGTGCGAAATAGTTTGAGCAACACCAAGAGCAGGTGCAGTAACTACATACCATAGCAAAGCTAATTTAACGGGATTAAAATTCATATTTAATTTTATTTCAAATATAACATAATGCAATTATTATAAACAGCAAAACTGTTAAATATATGTAATAAACTTACAAAAATTAAATATCATAAAGAATTCTATTTTATTAGTTATAAAAACAAGCAAAAAAAAAACGACTGCACAAGGCAGCCGTTATTTTTATTAGCGAACTAATTTTTTATATTTTAAACGTGTTGGAGCAACATCACCCAAACGCTTTTTACGATTTTCTTCGTATTCCGAGAACGATCCTTCAAAAAAGTAAACCTGAGAATCTCCTTCAAACGCTAAAATATGCGTACAAATTCGGTCTAAAAACCAACGGTCGTGAGATATAACAACAGCACAACCTGCAAAGTTTTCTAAACCTTCTTCTAAAGCACGTAGCGTGTTAATATCTAAATCATTCGTAGGCTCATCTAATAACAATACGTTTCCTTCTTCTTTAAGCGTCATAGCCAAATGCAAACGATTACGCTCACCACCAGATAAAGTTGAAACTTTTTTGTTCTGGTCTGATCCGGCAAAGTTAAAACGTGATAAGTACGCACGTGCATTAACTTGGCGGCCGCCCATCATAATTAATTCCTGACCATCAGCAAAGTTATCGTAAATAGATTTTTCAGGGTCAATATTAGAGTGCGCCTGATCTACATAACCAATCTTTACCGTATCACCTACAACAAACTCACCACCGTCTGGTGTTTGCTCGCCCATAATCATACGGAAAATAGTAGATTTACCAGCACCGTTTGGCCCAATAATTCCAACAATTCCGGCTTGTGGTAAAGTAAAGTTTAAATTGTCATACAACAATTTATCACCAAATGCTTTAGCAACACCTTTTGCTTCAATTACGTTGGTACCTAAACGTGGTCCGTTCGGAATGTATATTTCTAATTTCTCTTCTAATTCTTTCTGATCCTCATTTAACATGCGGTCGTAATTTTGTAAACGCGCTTTTTGTTTGGTTTGTCGGCCTTTTGCACCTTGACGTACCCAATCTAACTCACGCTCTAAGTTTTTACGACGTTTAGAAGCTACTTTTTCTTCTTGTGCTAAACGTTTTGATTTTTGATCTAACCAAGAAGAGTAATTCCCTTTCCACGGAATTCCTTCCCCACGGTCTAATTCTAAAATCCAACCTGCTACGTTATCTAAAAAGTAACGGTCGTGCGTTACAGCAATAATGGTTCCTTTGTATTGTTGTAAATGTTGCTCTAACCAATGCACCGATTCGGCATCTAAGTGGTTAGTTGGCTCATCTAATAATAATACGTCTGGTTCTTGCAATAACAATCTACATAAAGCAACACGGCGACGCTCACCACCCGAAAGTACTGAAATTGGCGTATCAGCATCCGGACAACGTAACGCATCCATAGCAACTTCTAATTTATTATCCAATTCCCAACCGCCACAAGCATCAATTTTATCTTGTAAGTCGGCTTGGCGATCCATCAGTTTTTGCATTTTATCTGCATCTTCATAAACTTCTGGTAAGCCAAACATATCGTTAATTTTATTGAATTCTTCTAGAATAGCAACCGTTTCGGCCATACCTTCTTTCACAATTTCAATAACTGTTTTATTCTCATCCAATTGCGGCTCTTGCTCTAAATATCCAACCGAATATCCTGGTGCAAACACCACATCACCTTGGTAGTTTTTATCTACCCCAGCAATAATTTTTAATAACGATGATTTACCCGAACCATTTAAACCTAAAATACCAATTTTAGCTCCGTAAAAAAAGCTTAGGTAAATGTCTTTTAATACCGTTTTGTTAGTTGATGAATAGGTTTTAGAAACCTTAGACATCGAAAAAATAACTTTTTTATCTTCTCCGTTGTTACTCATAATGCAAGTAGCGTTAAATAATTTTATTCAATCAACGCAAATATAAGCCAAATAACTTAGAGTTAATAATTTGTCTGCTTTATTTAAGTCAAAGCTATAACTGCCCATTACTAAAGCATTTGGGCGTTGCGCTGCCTAAAAACACCGTTAAAAAACAAACAAATATTTTAGCGGCAGCGCCGGGCTTTACGCCCTTGCTTTTTTACAAGAAAAAAAACTTGTAAAAAAAGTTCAAACAAGGCTACAATCCCTAACGCAGGGTTAGCACCATAAAAAAAACGCTACAACTAAGTAACGTTTTACAAGGTTTTATTCATTTAAATAAAATTGCGCTATTTTAACTTTTTTTACTTTTCCGGTTTTTACATCTTTAAACCGAATAACATTATTTTTTTTCTGTGTAACATGTTTAAAATTAATTAGCTCACACATGGTTTTATTTTGATAAGAAATGTTGTTGTAGGCTAAAACCTGATCGCCAATATTTATCTTATCTTCCAGCTCTTTATTCCATATGGCGCTAACAAATAAGCCATTTTTAGTAATGGTGTTATCAAAAGCTTGAAGCAATTGATTTTTAAAAACAAACAAATCCGGTAGCGGCGTATAATAAAAACGCTTATTTACATAATCTAACGTTACCGTTCCGTAATCTAAAATACCCAAACCTAATCTTGAGGCACGGTCGTAAGTTCCTACAGATAAAACATTTGTAAAAGCAGTACCATTAATACTTAACTCAGGTATTTTATAAATATATTGCTTATTCGGGTCTTCAAACCCAGTATAACTCCACGATAAGGCACCAAACGTTTCGGCAAACACCGAAGCCATTGGGTAGTATTTTTCATACCATTGATACTGTGCAATTGCCAAATCAAAAAAACTAGCTACGCCCGTATCAAAAATTACACTTTCGGCAATTTCGTTTGCTCCATTTTTTAGCGTTACATCCACAAATGGCGAATTCTGATCATCAAATTCTAAACTTTTATACGGTATATCTGATGCATGTAGTTTTGTAATATCTGTAGTAAAAATAAGGTGTTTGTTTTGCATATCAAGTTGCACTATTTTACCTACTAACATATTCGCACCAAAAATACCATCAATACCCAAGCATTTAAAAAACTCAGAGGCATCTTCTTCCATTTTTAAACCTTCTGTATTGTAAAAAGTAATATCGCCCAGTTTTATTTCTGGAACTTTAACAATGGTAACTGTATCTTTTTTTCCGTTGGCATCAGACAAATCGGCCACATACAACTCTTTATAATTGTATTTTTGCTGAATAGTTTTGCTAATAGCTAAAGGAGCCCCCGTATCAAACAAAAAAGTAAAAATTTCTCCCTCAATGGTTACCGGTATTTTTATCTGGTTATTTTCAAACACAAATGGTACTACCTGATAAAAGGATGTGGGCGTAAAGCTCCCCCCGGTACGCTCGTCATCACTTTGTGCCAACGCAAACTGAATAAAAAATAGAGCAACTAAAACAAATACTTTTTTCATCTTTAAATTTTAATACAAAATATGCTTTATTTTAACCCAAAACAATACACTTTATTGCCTTATTTTTTATAAAAACAACAAAGCAAATTACTTATATTTTTACTACAACTAAACCTTTTAAACACAAAAAAACATATTTTACATACAAATTTGCTGTTACTTACGTTATAGTACTAATAATTATATAAAAGGATGAAAAAGTATATCTTATTATTTTTAGTAGCCTTTGGCTTTACACACTTTAGCATGGCACAAGACAACCAGTATTTACTTTCTACCCATATTCTAGATATTTCTGTGGGTAAACCCGCAGCAAACGTAACGGTAGAGCTTTACAAGTGGAATGTTATAAAAGATACTTGGGAGAGAAAAGGAAAAAGCACCACGGACGAAAACGGTCGTATTACCAACTTTTTAGACAAACAAAACAGCCACCCAGGCACGTACAAATTGGTATTTTTTACTCAAGAGTATTTTAAACGCAAGGGCGTGCAAACGTTTTACCCGTTAATAGAAGTATCGTTCGAGATGCTAAATACCGAGCATTACCACGTACCTATTACGCTATCGCCTTTTGGCTACTCTACCTACCGCGGTAGTTAATGCTAATATACCCATTAAAACACATAAAATTATGAAACAAAGAGTTCCCGTATCACACATTATGGCTAAAGGCTTGCTTGTTATTACACCCAATAAAAAAGTAAGTGAAGCCTACCAATTGTTAAACGAATACGATATTAGACATTTACCCGTTGTAGAGGGCACCAAGTTAGTAGGCGTTATTAGTAAAAACGATTTATCTAAAGCCGGTTACGTAACCCCAGAGATGAACGAAACAGCTATAATGGAAATTTACAGCGCTTATAAGGTAGAAGATATTATGGTTAAAAACCCAGTAGCTATTACTGCCGATACCAATATTAAAGAAGCTGCCGAATTGCTAGCCCAACAAAGCTTTCACTCCTTACCTGTAGTAGATAATAACGAGGTAGTAGGTATTATTACCACCACCGATTTAATTAAATATTTAATAGACCAATATTAATAAAAGCCGTTACAAGTAACGGCTTTTATTATGCGCTGTTTTTACAAAAAAAGCACAGTTTACTCTTAAAATTTAATATAAATTGTAACGTTTAAAAAAATAAAAAAAGCCAGCATTACTGCTGGCTTTTTCATACTAAACTCAACTAAACTCACTACGCATTATATGGTTAATGCATCAATCAATTAAACCAAACAAGCTATACGGTATTATAGCCGTTTGCTTTAAAACTTAAACTCACAATTTTATAAATATATTATTAGTTATTGGTTTACTAAAACTTTAATTTACTACCAAATAATTGTTCATAAGCAAGATTGCAATCTGTACATCCATATTTATAAAAACCACGTTTTAAGTATCTTTTCGCAGCACTTTCATTCCCCCTGTAATAAACTGAAATTCCCATATAATACCAAAAATCAGCGCTATGCCACCCATCCTTTTCCGCATGTTTTAAATAATAAAAGGTTTGATCATAATCTTTTTTTATAAATTCTTCTCTAGCCAGATTCATGTAATGGGAAAAATTTTTAAGATTCTGTTCAGACACAATTGGATCAGGAATTTTAAAATTTATTATCTGTAATTGATTCTGAGAAAAAACTTGGTTTGTAAATAATGTAATTATTCCAAATATCAATAAATTAATTTTTTGCATAAATAAGTAAATTAAAAATTAATGTCCTTTTTTAACTAACATCTAGCAAATAACTTAAAATACACGTAGCAAACCCTTTACTTTTTAGTGAACCCTACTTTTTATTTAGTAAACCCCAAAATAGAGCCGAGTGCGCTAACAAAAACGCCCTTAAAAATTGGCAACTTTAGCGGCCTAAATAAAAGCAAGCCCAACAAAAACCCAAACTAAACAATTAATAGCCAAATAAATACGTTAGTAGTGTTTATAAATAGGGTATCATGAAAAAAGAAAAACCGAGCCAAGAACCCGATACGTTTACCCCCCGTACCACAGGTAAAAAGCCTGAAACACCCAAACGTACAGAAAGTACCCCCACCAACAACCAATGGTTGTATGGTGCCGAAGTTAAGCGCATACTAAGTATATCTGAAAGTACATTAAAACGCATGCGAGACCGCAACGATATACCCTTTATTAAAATAGGCCGTACGTATTACTACCCCAGCATGTATTTTGAACACGTTTTATTACAAAAAATAAAAAACAAGTTTAAAAACATTTTTGATTAAGCAACCACAAACACTTGGCAAACCAGGCCAAGTGTTTTTTTTTTGTTTGTAGCTGTAAGTAAGTTTTAAGGCAGTTTGCTTGGGTAAAACGGGTAAAAAGCCGAAGCCACTGCAACCAAACTGCAACCAAACTGCAAGCGCATGTAAAAGGAGTTGTCAAAATACAGCAAAAGCAGTCAAAAACCAGGTGTTTGTATTTTAAATAAGCATACGCAAGCAGGAATAAGCAGCTTGTTTGGGGTGTAAAAAAGGCGTTGTATTTTTATAGTAATAGTAACCGTTTTATTAACCAACAACTAAAAAAAATAAAAATATGGCAACGTATAACAAAGGTATTTTAGGTCCGTTTACCGGAACGGTAGGCACCGTAGTAGGCGCAAATTGGCGCGGAAAAAATGTAATGCGCAGTTTACCTAAAAAAACAGGTAATACCCCCACCCCTGCACAACTTGTGCAACGAGAACGTTTTGCGGTGGTTAGTAAGTTTTTAACCCCGCTCCGTCCGCTACTTAATCGGTACTTTGGTACCAGCACCGGAGTACAATCTAATTTTAATTTAGCTACTTCTTACCATATAAAAGAGGCGTGTTTGGTACAAAACAACACCCCAACTATGGTATACAACAAGGTGCTAATTACTAAAGGAGAACTGCAAGGCTTGCAAGAGGCAACCCTAACAACAAACAACAAGCTTTTATTTACTTGGGCAGACAATTCGGGCCAAGGCCAAGCCTTAGCAACCGATACGTTATTGGTTGTTATTTATGCACCAGATTTGCATTTGTTTGAAGTGTTTGAAACGCAAACTACCCGCCAAGCTAAAAAGGCAACTCTAACAGCCGAAGCGTATTTTACAGGCGTGCCCATTCACATTTGGGCAACTTTTGTTAACAGCACAAAAAAAACAGCAGCGGTTAGCCAATATTTAGGCACAGTAATTTTAAACTAAACAAAAAAAAACCGAAGGCCTAACGCCTTCGGTTTTTTGTTTTTTATAACGTGTGGTAGGTAATTTTTAAAAGTTGCCAATACAACATCCCTTCTTTTTCATATAATTTTGTAAACTGCAGTTTGTTAAGCAATTTTATAGAGGCCGTGTTGCTAACCAAAGTTGCAGCGGTTATTTGTTGCAATTGGGGTGCGGTAAAAGCCCAAGCCAGTAAGGCCTTGGCAGCCTATTCTGCAAAGCCGTTACCTCGTGCAGCAGCAACTAAACCGTAACCCAAATCGCAACTGTTATTGGGCTGATAGCCTTTAAAACCAATATTGCCAATTAAGGTTCGGTTTGCTTTATCAACTATAAGCCACGATTCAAACCCGATAGGGTTGGTAACTTTTTGTAAGTTAATTAAAATACGCGGCTAACTATCTAATACATCGGCGTCTGGCCAACCGGTTGCGGGTTGTAACCCTAGTGCGGTAAGCGTGGTATAATTTGCCTGCAAAACCTCGTTACAAATGGTTTGCGTAAAAGGCAATAGTAACAAATGTGGGGTTTTTATACAAAAGTTTTGGGGTAAGGTTTTTTACAAATGTAGTATAAGTAAAAATTAATTTATGAGGTGGGTTTGGATGGGGTTCTAAAAACTGAAAATAACAAGCCTAAGGCAACCACTACATCAACTACATTCCATAACGTGCGGCCTAAAGCCAATTTAAAAAAGGGCTGAAACAAGAGCATTAAAAAAAGATATACCATTACAGCATTACTTTTTTTAGTTTGATTGGCGCTATACGCCAAATACCCAAAAGTAAAAGCAGCAAGGTAGCGTACTAAAATATAGTAGCCGTAAGGCATAGGCAACAAGCAGCTAAGTAATACAAGGGCTAAACCTATTTTTAATCCGTTTTTCATGATACTAAAATAACACATTTTTGGTGTAGTGAACAAAAAAAAGAGAGCCGTAGCTCTCTTTTTTTATTCAACTTTATCGTCTGTTAACTCAAAGCCCCAGTCTAAGCCTTTGCTTGTTGCCGGAATTCCTTTAGTCATCCAAACAGGCGCTTTTGCATCTTTTAAGTAATAGTCAAAAAACTGTTGCTGACGTATTTGAATGTCTTTACGGTTTTGACGTTTAATTAAATTGTGGTCGTCGCCGTTGTAGTTTAACATCCAAACCGGTTTATCTAACCTGCGTAAAGCCGTGTACATTTCTATACCTTGGTACCATGGCACCGCTCCGTCCTGATCGTTGTGCATAATTACAACTGGTGTATTTACTTTATCAAAATGGAATAAAGGCGAGTTTTCGATATATAAATCTAAATCTTCCCATAAGGTTTTACCAATACGCGATTGTGTTTTTTCGTACTGAAATTGGCGTGTCATACCACTACCCCAACGAATACCACCGTAAGCCGATGTCATGTTCGCTACCGGAGCGCCGGCCCAACCTGCTGCGTACATGTTAGTACGTGTAATTAAGTGCGCTACTTGGTAACCACCCCAACTTTGCCCTTGAATACCAATTTTGTCTGGGTTAATCCATTTGTATTTTTTAATTAAATATTTTACTCCAGAATTGATATATTCTTCAGCAGATTTACCTGGTTTACCGTCTGTATAAGCAATGTCTGGTACAAAAACCACGTAACCGTTAGAGGTAAAATACGGAATATTTAAACGTGATGGTGTTGGTGCTGGTTGCTCGTAACGGTGTAATTCTTCGTTATTTTTTTCGTAAAAATACACAATCATTGGGTATTTTTTGTTCGGATCAAAGTTTTCTGGTTTGTATAATAAACCTTCTGAATTGTTTTTCTTATTGGTTTTCCATTTAACCAATTCAACCGTATGCCAATTGTAGTTAGCCTGTTGTGGGTTTAACTGCGTAAGTTTTGCTTGGTTGGTTAAATTTTGAGTAACGTATAAGTTAGCCGGTTCTATAGCATTTTCTTTTGTAAAGAAATAAAAATCTGCATTTTCTGCTTTTTGAATGTTAGGGTATCCTTTTACCCCTTCTTGAATTACTAAAACCGGATCTTGCGCATTTTGTAACGTTGCCAATTGGTATAAACCGCTTTGCTTATCTGTTTCGTTAAAGCTAGAAAGTAAAACAACGTCTTGCTCGTTTAGGGTTTTAAATTCGTTATGCAGTTTCGGAATTCTGAAACGCACTTTGTTTTTACGGCCGTATCCGTTGGTTACATTTTGTGGCTTTTGGTTGTTGTTTAAATCAAACGCCCAAATGTCGTAACGGTCGTAAATATACGCTTTGTTATCTGCCTCATTAAAAAAAGCGAAACCATACTGACGCGCCGTATCTGGCACATCATTATCTTCTATGGTAAAAGATACGGGTAAGTTTTTAGTTAAATTGGTAGTGGTTTGATTGGCTACGTTGTACGAAAACCATTGGCCTTTGTCTTTATCAAAATAAACAATAAAGTTGCCTTTTGGTGAGGCATATACGCTACCCACTAAATCGGTAATAATTTCGGTTTTATTTTTAGTTTCGCGATCGTAAATATAATACGTTCTTGGAATTGAAGCGGTCCATTGTGACGGGATGCGTTTGCCATAATCTGACGAAAGTAACAAATAACGAGAATCGCCTTCGTTTAACAATTGCGCATCAGCAATTTCTAATGTATTTACCGGAACAACTTGGTTTACATTATTTAAATCTAAAATGGTAGTGTACGAACGTTTTAACTCGCGCTCTAAGTTTTTTAGCTGAATTGGCTGAATAAAATCATCTCTAAAGCCCCAAACATCAACAACTGCCTGATCTACGCTTAACGTTACCGTATCTTTAGCTACCGGAATAGGTGCCACGCCTAAAAATAAGCTTTGTCCGTTTTTAGAGAATTGTAAGTTTTTGTCGCCCGAAACATACCAATTTGCAGGTACGCCAGCAGTTTTTTCATCAATTACCACTTTAACCTCATTGTTGTTTAAATCGGCAACATACAATTGGTGGTATTTAATTAAGGCTTTTTCATCGTCTTGATTTCCGTAGAAAGAAACCCATTGTTCGTTTTCGTCAAAAGCAAACCCTTTAAAAGTGCCCTTCTGATCTACTAACGGTTTGGTAGAAAAATCTTTAGTGTTGATTACAAAAACACCTTTAGGTGCTAACGAATCTTTTTTATTAGTTTCTAACGTATACAATACGTAGTTTCCTTTGGTAGAAACCGCATATTCTAAAATATTTTTAACCTTGGTTTCTTGGTTGGTTTCTAAGTTTTTTACTACTAAATCTTTAAGCTTATCGTTTGGTTTTGCTCCTTTTTTAGTGGTATCTTTTTGTACTTCTGTGGTATAAGCTAAAATAAAATCGTCTTTTTTACCCAACTTGTACCCCGTAACATTAGGAATTTTTTCTAATGCCGATGTGTTTAAGTTTACAATAAAAAGGCTGTCTTTAGCCAACTTTTCTTTTTTAAGTTTTTTAGCCTGAACCAGTTTTTGGTCTTTGTAAAAAGGTTTAATTAACCCAACTGCAAAGGCATCGTTATTTGTAAAAGCGCCTGATGCTGCACGGTTAATTTCAAATTTTTTACTGCGGTTGGTTTGCTCTATAAACAAAGTAGGATCTCCCTCTTGTGGGCGTACGCTGTACATGATCCATTGTCCGTTTTTAGAGATTTCTTTTTGGCCTAAACTTTGCCAGCTGTCGTAAACAGCATGATCTAAGGGCTTTTTCTGAGCCCAAACCGTAGTAGTTATCGGTTGCACTGCAAGTAAACCGAATAGTACCAGTTTTTTCATGATAATTTAGTTTTGAGTTTAATATGAATAGTGAATAGTAAAAGCATGCAATATAATTAAATACTTACAAAACATATTATTTTTTTGTAAAATGAACCGCTTAAAAAAGCTTTTTCTGTACTTTTAAGGCGCTAAACACAGTACAGACCAATATGATTACTTTACAAAACGAGCAGCTTACCGTAAACCTTTCTGCCTTAGGTGCCGAGTTAAAAAGCATTACAAACAAGGTAGGTTTTGAATTTTTATGGCAAGCCAACCCGGCGTTTTGGAACAAAACTAGCCCTATTTTATTTCCTATTGTTGGTAGCTTAAAAAACAACAGCTATTGGTATAACAACCAAGAATATAAACTAAACCGCCACGGATTTGCCCGAGAAATGCTTTTTGATTATCAACAAACCTCTGCAACTCAAGTTGTTTTTACGTTGCAAGATACCGATGCAACTTTAGTTAACTACCCATTTTCTTTTCAATTGCAAGTTCGTTATCAACTGCAAGGCAATCAAGTAACATGTACCTATTTGGTTACCAACACCGGGGTACAAAACATGTTGTTTAGTTTGGGGGCACATCCGGCTTTTGCATTGCCTGAGCTAGCCAATGGTTCGTATTATTTAGCTTTTAATAAAGACGAAACACTAGCACGTTATGTTTTAAATACTGAAGGTTTGGTAACCAACCAAACAAAAAACATAACTTTAAACCACAAAACATTACCTTTAACAAAACCTTTGTTTTATGATGATGCCTTGGTGTTTAAACATTTAAAAAGCGATTGCATTACGTTAAAAAAATACCGAAAATAAGCATGAAGTTAGCATGCAGTTTCCGTCCTATTCGCATTTTGGTATTTGGAGTGCTAAAAACGCCTCTTTTGTTTGTTTAGAACCGTGGTGCGGCGTTGCCGATTTAGAAAGCCATAACAAAAAATTAGAAGAAAAAGAAGGTGTTATAACTTTAGCCCCACAAAAAACTTGGACTGCTTTTTGGAATATTACTTTAAAAGCTTAAAAAATGCACTTTAACAGTTTTTAACATCCCTTTATCTATTTTTTTAGATTCAACAAAAAACCTAGCCTACCTTGTATCATTAAACTTATAGGATATAACAATATGAAATTCAGGTTTTTATTACTGTGTATTTTTGTACAAACTTGGCTTTTTGCTCAAAATAATTATTCGGTTTATTACGAATCCGGTAGCACTGCAATTAGCAGCTCTGAAGAAACCCGATTGTTAAATGCTTTAACAAAAATTGCGCCAAATAACATATCTTCATTTGTTTTTCATTTGTATCATGATGATACGGGCAACAAAGCTGTAAATCAAAGAATTTCTAACCTACGTGCAGCATCATTACAAAAGTTTTTACAAAAAAATGGTTTTACACAAGATGTTGTTAATCAATACGAAGGGGCTATTCCTATTTTAAATATAGAACAGCTTACCAGCATAGAAATTCTGCAAATACGCAATAAAAACCGTAAAATAGAAATTGTTGTTCTTTTAAATCAAGAACCACAACAAGTAACAAATCCGATAGTTTTAGAACAACAATCAGTATTTTTTACTGCAGAAAATATTCAGCCCAATGCAACAGATTTACAAAACTTACTATTCTCTTTAAAAGCAATTGCTGATGAAAAGGTAGAATCAATTACATTACATGTTTATAATGATGATACCGGGGCTAAAAACAGAAATAAGAATAAATTAACCTCACGCAAAAGAGCCGAAGTTTTACAACAACAAATAAACCAAAATTACCCAGATTTAAAGGTTTTAATTACTTACGAAGGCGATATTAAAGCTGATATTAGAGAGGAATATTCTGCAAAACATATTGAATTTTTACGAAATAAAAATAAACGTATTGATGTAACGGTTAACACGCCTAAAGCAATGGCCATTGCACAACAACAACAATCTATTACTCCTAAAAAAGAGCTTCAAATTACACCTGTAAAAATGCAGCATCGCTTTTCGGAAGCCAACAACAGCTATTCTATACATTTTAACACCGACCAAAAAACTAAACCAGAAGCTGAGGATGAAGCTTTGTTAAAAAGTGCTATTCAAGAAATTGATATAGACCAATTTAAATTTATTGTTCTTAATGTTTATAATGAAGATTCGGGCAATAAAAATTCTGACGAAGCTATTTCTAAACAACGCGCAGAAGCAATAAAAAAAATAGTTGCAACCAATCCCAAACTTCAAGTTGTTGTAAATTATAAAGAACCTGTTAAATCAGAAATTAAAGATGTATATTCTGACACACATATAGCCTATTTAAAAACGAAAAACCGACGTATTGATGTTATTGCAAGTGCTGACGGCGTTGTGAATAATTTGACCAGTCAACCTAAAATAAACTTTGTACATCATTTTTCGCCAAACAACCGCGTGGGCGATCGCGTTCATCTTAAAAATGGTGTGTTTTTAAACGACAGAAGCATTATATCTAAAGAAATTGCCAGAGAACTAGATATTATTGCCATGCAATTAACCAAATATAATAATCTTCATATTGAAATTCAAGGACATGTTTGTTGTACCAACGGTGGACATGAAGCTATAGATAAAGGAACCGGTAAGTTAGAACTTTCTGCCAACCGAGCTAAAGCAACCTATCAATATTTGGTTAGAAAAAACATTGATCCGAAAAGAATGCGATTTAAAGGTTATGGCAATTCTAAACCATTAGGTTATGAAGAAGAATTGAATAAACGCATAGAATTTTATGTAATAAAAACATAATACAGATAAAACAACTTGATATAACATTGTTAATAAATTGTAAAATTTGTTTGAGTACTTTTTTTATTTTAATAGTTTTATAAAACATTTTACAGTATTATTCTTATTTATAAAAGAATAAATTGTAGTAATGTTATAAGATAAAAACTCAAATTTAAATTACCTATGAAAAAAATAACAACGTTTTTAGCCCTTGTTGCAGCCTCAACAAGTTTATTTGCGCAAGATTATGATAATTCAATTGGATTGCGTTTCGGATCTGGTTATTATGATGCGGCAGGTATTGCCTTTAAAACTTTTGTTAGTAGAGATGGAGCCATTGAAGCCGATTTAGGTTTTAAAAATTACTCGCGCCGCAACCACAACTGGACCAATGTTTCGGTTTCTGGTACGTACCAACATCATTTTCCTATCGGAAATGTAGAAAACTTTAAATGGTTTGTTGGTGGCGGTATTGTTTTTGCCAATTCGTTTTCTAACCATTCAGATCGTGAAGGATTTAACATGGGTATTTACCCAACGGGTGGTGTAGAATATAAACTTAAAAACGCACCTTTTGTTTTTTCGGCAGATATTAGACCAACCATTCATGTTGTTGAAGCATACGATTATTACAACAATGCCTTTTTTAATACCGGAATTACAGCCCGTTATACCTTTTAATAAAAAAGCTTCGAAAACTCGAAGCTTTTTTATTTTTATAACCCGCTATCTTTAGCCGATAATCTATCTTTTACATATTCTACTTGCGTTTTACCATGAGGTTTTGGTTTACCGTTTTCGTCTAAATTTACCATAGTAATGCGATCAACCGTAATAATGGTTTCGTGTGTCATTTTGTTTCGAACTTCACAGCGTAAAACTAATGAAGTTCTACCAAAACTAATTACGTCAATACCAATTTCAACAATATCGCCTTGCTGGGCAGATGCCATAAAATTAATTTCAGACATAAATTTGGTTACCACATGCGGGTTTTCGAGCTGAACAATGCTATATAAAGCTGCTTCTTCATCAATCCAAGCTAAAAGCTTACCACCAAATAATGTTTTATTTGGGTTTAAATCTTCGGGCTTAACCCATTTTCGTGTGTGAAATCTCATAAACATTTTTTCTAAAATTAAGTCATATTTGGCTATTTCAAAAGCAAAAACACACATTATTTTGTAAATTTTAAGTAACTTGCAATAAAAATATAATTATGAAATATATTTTCGTTTTAGGTTTACTTTTTAGTTTATCAAGTTGTGTAAACCAAACGCAACAACAAAACTTAGAATCGTTAGATCAGAAATCGGCACGCGAGGTTACTTTAACAACAGCAACCAAAGGCGATACGGTTTACCACATTACCAAACAAATTATTTGGGTAAATGGCGAAAAAATTCAAGAAAAAGCAGATACAATAACTACTAATTTGATTGAAAATACTTGGGCATCGGATACAAATGCTGATAAACCATTAAATCAAATTCCTATTTATGTAACGGTACAATAATTATGAAAAAATCATCTAAAGCAGTTCAGTTGGTATTAATCACGTCGTTATTAGCTTCGTGTAACAAGCCCAACCCTGCCCCAGAAACTTTAGGACAAAAGGTGTATATGCGCGCAGATTCTACCGCTCAATATACCGATGTTACACAACAATATTCACAACAACGTACCGGCGGTATGGGCATGGGCAATGCCTTACTTTGGTACATGGCTTTCAGACATTTAGGCGGCGGCATGGGTTATGGTGCGCAAGGCATTCATCCAAGCTCGGTTTCTGGTACAAATGCTAGTAAAGCAAAAGCTTTTGAAGGAGCAAAACGTGGCGGATTTGGTAACACAGCAAAAACTAAAGAAACAAGCGCATCTTCTTAAATGAAAATAAAATACAATACAAAAGATCCGAATTGGATAAAACGTGTGGAAGATTTGGGTTACGGGTACCATACCGACAACCAAACGCCATATTGGATTGATCATTACCATTTTAGCATTACCGATTATTTTGCCGAAAAAATTTATGCTGCCACGGCAGAGCTTTGGCAAATGTGTTTGCATGCGGTAGAACATGTTATCGAACATAAAAAATACGATATATTTCATATTCCTAAATACATACAACATCATATTGAACGTAGTTGGGAAAATGATGTACCAAGCATTTATGGCCGTTTTGATTTTGCTTACGATGCAGAAAAGCAACAACTAAAAATGCTAGAATTTAATGCGGATACGCCAACTTCGTTATTTGAATGCGGTGTGGTACAATGGCATTGGAAAGAACATTTTTTTGGCTCAGGCAAAGATCAGTTTAACAGCGTGCACGAACAATTAATACAAAGTTGGACCGATTTAAAACCTTACTTAAAAGGGAATATTTTACATTTTACTTGTATTCAGGAAAGTTTAGAAGATTTAACCAATACCGAATATTTACGCGACACAGCCATTCAGGCAGGAATAAATACCAAATTAGTTTACATTGAAGATTTAGGTTGGAATGGGCGTTGTTTTGTTGATTTGGAAGGTGAAGAAATAAACAGCATTTTTAAGCTTTATCCGTGGGAATGGATGGTGCACGAAGAATTTGGAATTAACCTTGTAAACGATAGCAACGAAGCGCAATGGATTGAACCCAGCTGGAAAATGATTTTGTCTAACAAAGCTATTTTAGCTATTTTATGGGAGCTTTACCCACATCATCCGTTGTTACTAGAAACCTACATTGGTACACCTAATGGTATGACCAATTATGTAAAAAAACCTTTATTATCTCGAGAAGGTGCTAATATTAGTTTTGTAGTAAACAAAAGCGAAATATATAATACAGAAGGAGATTACGGTTCTGAAGGTTTTGTTTACCAAAAGTTAGCGCAATTACATAAAGAAGAAACTGGTTTTACCATTATTGGTAGCTGGATTATTGGACAAGAACCTTGTGGAATTACTTTTAGAGAAAGTGATTACCCGATTACCACGGATAAAAGTAGGTTTATTCCGCATATTATAGAATAATTTTTATTTTAAAACTTGCGTAATTAAAATTTATACGTAATTTTGCAACGCATTACAGCAAGCTATTGGAGAAATGGCAGAGTGGTCGATTGCGGCAGTCTTGAAAACTGTTGACTGTAACAGGTCCGGGGGTTCGAATCCCTCTTTCTCCGCAAACAAAAAGCCGATGAATATTCATCGGCTTTTTGTTTGCGATTTTTTCACAATAGTTTTAAAAAAAATACGTTAAAAATATAAGCTTTACCCTATAACAAACTTATATCTTTAACCTATGAACGCTTACATCTTATCTAAAATTAAGATTAAACTTCTTTTATGTTTAATTTTTACTTGTATCTCTTTAAGTCTTTATGCTCAGGTTGGTATCAATACCATTTCACCTAAAGCAACTTTAGAAATTCAACATAACCCATTAAGCAACAATGCTCCTGGTATTATTGTTCCAAAAGTTAAAACATCTGATTTGGTTAATTTTGTAACCAATGGCGGTCAATTCACCTCTGATCACATAGGAATTATGACGTATATTATTGATGCAGATGTTGATGTAACTCAAGATAATATTTCTTTAATGTTTAGAGATATTAAAAACCCTGGTTATTATTTTTTTGATGGTACAACTTTTATTGGCTATGCAGCTTCTGCACAGTTTAGTCATATTTCTCAGCCATGGTACAGTGAAACGACAAACTTAGGAGCTACATCTGTGACCGAAAACATTTACCAAGAAGCTCAAGTGGGGATCGGAAAAAGCGGAGTTATTGATCCTAATGCACAACTCGAAATTACTTCAACAGATAAAGGAATCTTAATTCCTCGGCTATCTAGAGCACAACGCGATGCAATTACCACACCGTCAGTCTCTATGTTAATTTGGAATACAGACGAATTGTGTTTAAATTTTTACAAGGGTGACACGCTTGGTTGGAAATCTATTTGTGAAAATAACATTCCTGCTGAGTTTACTATTACAAACTGTTCTAGTAGCTTGGTTCAAGGTACTTATGTTGTGGGTACAGCAACAGATAATTCGAATTACATTCAGTTAAATGTAAATGTTACAAAAAAAGGCGAATATAACATTGAAGCAACCACTTCTATAGGTTTATATTTTCAAAAAAATGGAACATTTCCGGCCGAAGGAAATTACACCATTATAATTCCTGGATATGGTAGTCCAACGGTAGCTACCGAAGATATTGTTGCACCTTTAACAGATGAAGCTGCTATTTCTATCAATGGTGAAGATATTATTTGTAGCGTCCAAATTCCTGTAATTAAACCTGCTACAGTTAAATATTCAATCAATACTGCTAGTACAGAATCAATTACTAAAGGTGTCTCAATTAAGGGCCATAAATTAGTTTTAGACTTAAATGTTTTGGTTGCAGGTACATCAAACATGACTGCCACAGATAAAGCTGGTTTGGGCTTAACTTTTAAAGCTTATAATCAAATTTTAAAAACTGAAACTGATGGTTCTCCTAAACAACAAAACATTACTTTGTACGCTGAAGAAGGAACAGTACCTTCAACTTTTTCAGGGAGTAGCTTAGATTTTGAGTTAGAAGGATTAGGTCAAGACATTGCTCAAACACCATATGACTTTTCAGTTCCGATTATTAGCAATGAAGCAATCGCTACGTGTTCTTCAATAGTACTTGAAGGGGATTATGTAGCCCGCAAAAGCTTAAATACAAATCATTTTATTACCGTTACTGTTGATGTAACCTCACCAGGAAGTTATAATTTTTATGCTACAAATGCAGCAACCAACATTACTTATTCGGCCTCAGGTGGATTTACTAAAACAGGATCACAATCTTTTATAGCCAAAGCAACAACAATATCTAATACTACAATTACAGAAAATATAGGTTCATACAACTTTACATCTACTTTTAACACTAACCCATTTTGTACATTTAATGTAGATGTTATTTATCCTGCAACAAATGTTTTACTATACACGCCTGATGCAAATCAGATGAAGTCGGCGTTAACACCAAGCGTTGCAACAAATAATTTTGCTCCAAAAGGTAAGTTTAAAACAGAAGCTTTAAATTTAATATATGATGCAAGTAGCTGGACTTTATCTAGCGCAACATTATTAAACTACATTAATAATCAAAATGTTCAGATTATTATAATTCCTTCTAGGGTTATCATACCTGACGACGCACAACAAGTTTTAGCTAACTTTATAAACAAAAAGAATGGTTTGGTATTTTTTACAGGCGCAGGTACTCTACAACAAGCTACAATCTTAGAGTCATTAATTCAAAAAACTTATCCGACAAGTGGAGCAGTTGTAAACCCAAATAACTTTGGCGGGCAATATCTTCAAGCTATGACTTTAAGTGGTGATAATGATAATCCGTACATAAATGGGCCATTTGGTAATGTTTTAAATAAATTTTTCCTAACTTATCATTATAACATTACTCCAGATATTGTTTTATCAGGTTCGTCAACGGTTTTAAAATCATTAGTTTCATTACCTAATGCACCGCTATTAACTGCTAGAAATGCATTTGTATATTCTGACACTCCTGGATTATTTATTTTGCCTGGTGACACAGCAACTTTAGGTAATGCAAATACATTATACGGAAACTATTCTCCGATTCAAGCTAATACGCAAGCTATTAATGCTTTCTCGTACAACGGAGTAGCAACATCAACCAATCAATATCCAGTGCAAACTTTAACCCCTGGGTTAGTTATAAATTGGGTACTGTTTGGAAATATTATGGCCGAGTACATTAAATATTCATACAACAATTACAACGATAGCATTGTAATTGATAGGTTACCGTAAAGAATTTAATAAAAAAAGCCGATGAATATTCATCGGCTTTTTATTGATATCGGTAATATTTATTTATCTTTTTTAAACAACGAGAAAAATAACCCACCCATTAAACCACCATATAAGGTACTATTTGTTGGATTTGAAGTTATGGCACAACTACCAGAATGGCATCCCACAAATTTATAATATAAAAACCCGGCTATCAAACCAACCAGAATACCTATAATCCATAAAATATGATTTTTAAAAAACTTTTGTAACATGTATTATTTTTTATGAGATGAAACAGGAAGCGAGCACGCTGAACTTGAACCGCATCCAATGTTAAACAAAGGTAATAAAGCAAAAATTCCTCCAGCAAAAATAAAGCCCACATGGTTTATTTCGATTCCCTGAAATATTACAAAAATTGCTAAAAGCAAGCGTAAAAAACGCATTATATTCCAAGTTTTAAGCCATTTAATCAGTTTCATTTCTTTATTAAATTTATAAAAAGTTCAAAATTATTTCTAGGTTTTATGCTGTTGTAGCAGCTTTCAAATTTATGGAAAGTAAAATACGGTTCAAACAATAATTTATATTCAGCTGAATCACCACCAAAAGGAGGAAATGGATTATTGAAATTTTTAGTAAACAAAACACCAACCAAACGTCCATTATTTTTTAAAAGTTGATGCATTTTTTTTACGTAGTTTAAGCGCATTTCAGGTTGTAATGCACAAAAAAAAGTTTGCTCTAAAATTAAATCGTAAGCGCCGTTATGGGTAAAAAAATCATCGCAAATAATTTTAACTTGAGGGTTGTTTTGAAACTTATTATGTAAATCTGCAATAACTTGCGGTACAATATCTAATAAAGTAATATTTGTAAAGCCTTGCTCAGCCAAAAAAAGTGCTTCGTATGCATTACCACATCCCGGAATTAATATAGCAGCCTGCTTGTTGTTATATTGTTCTAAATAGGTTTTAATAGGTGGCGAAACCTGCCCCAAATCCCACTGTATTTGTTGAGTTTGCCAACGATTGTTCCAATAATGCTTATCAATAATTTCTGTCATACAACGTACATATTTGCAAAACGTATTTCAGATTTGCATCCAAATATAAATATAAAAAATTGTAAGGTTTTATTCGCATCATTTAACAATAATAAAGCTTTGCAAAAGTTATGATTGAATACAAACACATTTTGAGAATATGGAACATCAATACCTTTTACTTATTCATTTATTAGCTGCCTGCATTTGGGTTGGTGGCCATTTGGTTTTAGCCATTGTTATTTTGCCTGAGGTTTTAAAGAAAAAAAGCCCTGAGCTACTTTTAAACTTTGAAAGAAAATATGAATATTTAGGATTACCGTCTTTACTTTTATTGGTAATTACCGGGGTTTGGATGGGATACGGCTATGGCGTTACGGTGCGCGATTGGTTCCATTTTGATAATCCAATTGAAACTGTTATTTCTGTAAAACTCATATTTTTAATCCTGACTGTAGCTTTTGCAATAAATGCAAACTTTTTTGTGTTACCAAAATTATCCGCTAAAACCTTGCCTTTAATGGCTTTTCATATTATTTGTGTTACAATTTTAGGTATTGCTTTTGTTTTTGTAGGATCATCAGTTCGGTTTGGAGGTTTATAAAATAAATCACACAAGCACATTTTTACAACTAAATTACAAACAGCAACTCCTTATAATAATGAGGTTGAAAAACGCTTATTTCATAAATATGAAATTTATCCGGATTATCAATTTTCTTTAAATTCCTCTTTTCGGTTAAGCGCTGAATCACTTAACAGTAATTAGTTATAACCATTCATTTTTAAAAGCAAAACACATTAAACAACTGATTTTGAGGACTATTATTTAACTATATATTTGTTTGGCACGCTTTTTGGCTTACGGCTAAATGATAATGGATTAAAAAATTATAAACCATTCATTTATATAGATAGAACGAAACATTATCACATAATCCTCATAATCATGTTTAAAAATGTACCACATATTATTAACAAAGTTGTGATGGCTAAAGAACCATACAAAAGTTCTATGTATAAAAATGAAATAAAATTATTTACTTATGAAATATTTTATCATGCTAGGCTTATTTATTTCAAGTTTAAGTGCTTTTGCTCAAACTCAAACAGCCGTAACTTCAAACGGAAAAAAAGTACTTTTAAAAGATGATAATACATGGCACTATGTAGAAAATTCTAAACAAAACTCTTATTATTCGAAATGTAACTTAGGAGCTAATTTCAAGGAATCAAGTGGTAATGAAAAACTTAGAAAACAAGTTGCCTTAGAAAATAATTGTAAAACAAGTGATATAATTTTTATTCATATGAATGAAGGCCCTAATCATGGTATATATACATTATGTGTTGAAGGTAATTTCATGAAGTATAAAAAAATTAAAAACTCTTTTATAAGAGTTGATAAAAATAAAAGAAATTAAAAAATAAAAAAGGTTACTGAGTTAGTAACCTTTTTTATTTATTTAAAATCTTGATTTAAAAACTTATGAAATTGCGTACCGCGAACCTTACTTACAATCCACTCATCTAGTTTTTTAATTGGAAACATTACCCACATAGCAAAAACGAACGGAAAGGTTAAAGTTGTAATATCTAAATCCATCATAAAAATATCTACATACGTACCAATAATTACGCTGATTAGAACGTAAATACCAGCGCGTACCTTATCTTCGCCCATGGCAATACCACAAAGTACTGCATTAAAGCTAAACATGCCAGCACCAATTAATGTATTTGAAACCTCGTAATTACGAGCAATAAAAACGCTAATAATTACCGCGGCAAATCCGTAAAGTGCTTGTAACGGTCGACTAATAAATACGCCCACAAAAAATAATAATCCGGCTACAAATGTACCTTGTAACAATACCTCAGCAAAGGCATTAATTAAAATGGTAATGTTGTTGCTTTCTTGAATTATTTTTTCGGCTGTAGAAACCACGCGCACTCCTAAATGGGTTGCATCTAAAAAATACATAGACAACCAAGTAAACAAAACAAACGGAAACGTATAAGCTGGTAATCCGCGCTTTAAGGCCCAATGCATTAAAAAGGTTGCTAAAATAGTTGCTACAAACATGGTTAAATAAACGGCTGTAGATGGCTCAAAAAACACAATTAATGCAATTCCGATTAATGTTGGGTTAAACCCATACAATCCGCTACCTATTTCACCGGCATCGTACTTTAAAAGCTTTGCCATTATAATAGCCACAATGTTGCACATGGCAGCACAAATCCCCATTTCTAATGAATCGTAACAAATAGCTATAAAGAATAAAATACCTGTAATTGCATTTTCTTGAAGCATGATTTGAGCAATTCCTCTAAAAAAAGCTTTAAAATAATATAGTACCACGTTATTCATATTAATCTGTTTTTTAGTTGGTTGGTTGATATTTACAGGTACGCTTCTTCCCAAACTTTTTGTTGAATTTTTTGGAAAGCTTCAAATAGTTTTTCGGCTCCTTGTGCTAAAACACGAATAATAAACCCATTACCTTCTAGCTTGCTAATTCCGAATTCAATATTTTCTTGTTCGCCATATGTTTCTTGAAAAAAATCAATAAAATCAGAAACTAAAACATTTGCCGTGTTGTAATAAATTAATGTGCCCTGATGCGTAAATCCTTCTAAAATACCCATACCTTGAATAGGTAATTTTTGTGGTTGCAACAAAACATTATCTTTTACAACTAACTTGTTATGATGGTAAATTTCAGTCAGGTTTTGAAAATGGTTGTACATAAATTCTTCTCCCGACAATTTTCTACCACAGGTAATAATATCCGACAATAAAAAATGGCAATCATCTTGCAAATAAGCTTTATTATGGCTTATAAATGTAGACTGATTTTGTGGCACCACAGGATGCGGTACAAACGAAAATCCGCTGCCTGATTCTAAATTAATCAACGTAGTTTGTGTTGATTTATTTTCCATATGATACAAACGCTGATATGCTTGCGTTTGCAATTGCATACGGGTATTTGGCGCTAAGTTGAATTCGAGTTGATGATCATCATTATCTAACAAACCCGGAGATGAACTCATTATCATTAAATGCGCTGCTTTGTCACGTTTGTACTGACCTACCGGAACAATACGAAACGGCTGGGTAACGTAGGCATCTTTTAAAAACGAAGTTCCTTCGCGTTGTTCGATTTTTACTTTTAAAGAAGAAATCATATTATCGCACTAAATTAGGTTCATCAATATCTTCTAATAATGCATATTTTTTAATCCAACCAACAATATTTTCTAAACCTTCGCCTGTTTTTAAGTTAGAAAATAAGAATGGCGCTCCTTTACGCATTCGGCGCGCATCGCTTTCCATTACCGATAAATCTGCGCCTACATAAGGTGCTAAATCTATTTTATTAATTAACAATAAGTCAGAACGTGTAATAGCTGGCCCGCCTTTTCTTGGAATTTTTTCGCCTTCGGCAACATCAATAACAAAAATAGTTACATCGGCTAAATCTGGGCTGTAAGTTGATGCCAGGTTATCTCCTCCACTTTCAATTAAAATTAATTGTAAGTCCGGAAAACGGCTTGCTAATTCTTCAACCGCTTCTAAATTCATACTTGCATCTTCGCGAATGGCTGTGTGCGGGCATCCCCCAGTTTCTACCCCAATAATACGATCTTGCGGTAATAAGCTGTTTTTTGCCATAAATTCGGCATCTTCGCGCGTGTAAATATCGTTTGTAATAACTGCTAAGTCGTATTCATTCATTAATCGGCGGCTTAAGCGTTCTAATAAAGCTGTTTTACCAGATCCTACCGGACCACCTACACCGATTTTTACGTATTTTCTATCTTTCATTTTGTGTTTGCGTTTGTTTGTTTATGATAAGTAAAGTCTTGAGTACAAGCGTTCGTGTTGCATACAACGGATGTCGAAACCAATGTTTGACATACCGATTAAGTTACGGTCCATGTTTAACGATTCTGCACTCAATTTTAATAAATCTTCATGTAAATAATACAGAATATCTTGGCCGTCTAATTGTCCTAACGGAACTAATTTTACAGCATTTGTAACTATACCAATGGCTGCGTTGTAATAATACGCATGCATGGTTTCTATTAACGGTACATTCATTACTGCTGCAAATACACCGTACATAATGCAATAATGTGTGTACATGTTTTTTTGTTGAATACGTTTTTCTAAATCTTGAATAACTGGGTTATTGGCTGTATAACGGCTAAATATTTTATAAAAACGTAAGCCTAATTTTTGGCTTCCTTGACGCACTTCCATTGGTCCTTTTAGGGCATTACATTCTTGATCTAACAAAACAATTTCATCTATGTTTCCTTGTTTTGCAGCATCGTAAGCCAATTTCATTAAAGCAGCGTCGTTATATTTTAAATTGTACCATAGGTTATGGCGAACATACATTTCGGCGCTTGCCTTATCGCAAACAATACCTTTTTGTACGTAGGTTTCTAATCCGTTAGAATGTGTGTACCCACCAATAGGTAAGGTTGGATCAGATATATGTAATAGTAGTCCTAAAAAAGCTTCTTGCATAATTTATAATTTTAACGAAAGGCCACCTTTAGGTGGAGTAAATGTAAATTTTTTGTGTTGATAAAAATCAACATTTGCATTTAAAGCGAAGCTTAGTTTTTTTTGCATTACTTCAGGTTGATAGCTGTTGTTTTGTAACCATTCGAACATGGTGCCTTCGTACGGTAATAGCAATCCTGTATCATCAACATAAAGCGGCACATGTTTATTTCCTATTTCGTAAGCTAATAATGCTGTTGTAGTTAATTTTGAATGGTGCAATACAATTGCTTCACATGGTAGCAGGGAAACCATAATTACCGTGTGTGCATCTTCATATAAAATATCTCCGTCTTTTAAATCTTGTCCAGGACCTAAAAACCGAATGGCAACTTCTACTCCATTTTGAGTGGTTAAACGCTGAATACGTTTGGATGTTTGGTACCATTCTATAAACAAAAAATCGATTGCTTGTTTAATTTGTTCTGGCTGAGCGTTTCTAATAGCTTGGGTTACTAACATTTTTATATGAGAAAATGAAAATACAAGGAGAATGTTCCCCTTGTATTGTCATATTGATTAAGTACTTGTCAAAAAAACGAGTTGGTTTAAAACAAGAAATATCTTTGTCCTAATGCAACTTCTTCAATTGGTTCAGTAGTAATTAATTTACCATTTACCGTTACTTGGTAGTTTTCTGGATTTACTAAAATTTCTGGTGTTTCACTGTTATGAATCATATCTGCTTTAGAAATGTTTCTACAGTTTTTAACAGCTAATAACTTTTTAGATAAACCGTATTCTTCACGAATACCTCTGTCAAGTGAAACTTGAGATACGAAGTTAAAAGCAATTTGTTGTACTGCTTTACCTAAACCACCCCACATTGTTCTTAAAATAACCGGTTGTGGTGTTGGAATTGATGCGTTGGCATCACCCATTTTAGATGCAGCAATAAATCCGCCTTTAATAATCATTTCGGCTTTTACCCCAAAAAATGCTGGCGACCAAATTACTAAGTCAGCAATTTTACCTGGTTCAATAGACCCTACGTATTCAGAAATACCTTGAGCTACTGCTGGGTTAATTGTATATTTAGACACGTAACGTTTTACACGGAAGTTGTCGTTATTGTTTCCTTCATCTTCTGGTAAAAAACCGTGTTGTTTTTTCATTTTATCAGCTGTTTGCCAAGTTCTGATAATTACTTCACCTACACGGCCCATAGCTTGCGAGTCAGAACTCATAATACTAAATACACCAGTATCTTGTAAAACGTCTTCAGCTGCAATAGTTTCAGGACGAATACGTGAATCAGCAAAAGCTACGTCTTCTGGAATATCTCTACTTAAACTGTGACAAACCATTAACATATCTAAATGCTCGTCAATTGTATTTTTTGTATACGGACGTGTTGGGTTTGTTGATGCTGGTAGTACATTGTGATACATAGATGCTTTAATGATATCTGGTGCGTGACCTCCACCTGCTCCTTCGGTATGGAAGGTATGAATTACACGGTTATCAATAGCACTCATTGTATCTTCTAAGAAACCTGCCTCATTTAATGTATCTGAGTGAAGAGCAACCTGAACATCAAAACGGTCTGCAACGGTTAAAGAACGATCAATTACTGCCGGGGTAGCCCCCCAGTCTTCGTGAACTTTAATTCCACCAGCACCTGCTTCAATTTGCTCAACAATAGGTTCAATTGTACCAACGTTTCCTTTAGCAAGAATTCCAAAGTTCATTGGATAATCTTCAAAAGATTGTAACATGCGTCTGATGCTCCATTTACCCGGAGTTACAGTAGTTGCATTAGTACCATCTGCTGGTCCTGTACCACCACCAAACATTGTTGTAATACCACTGTATAAAGCAGTTTCAACTTGCGTTGGGCTAATATAATGTACGTGGGTATCTAAACCACCAGCTGTTACAATAAACCCGGCACCATTATGCGCTTCTGTTGATGGCCCAACAATCATTCCTGGTGTTACATTATCCATGGTATCTGGGTTTCCGGCTCTACCAACACCAACAATTTTACCGTCTTTAATACCAATATCACCTTTTACAATTCCCCAGTGATCAATAACTACAGCACCGGTAATTACCATATCTAAAACACCTTGATCACTCAAATAGTTTGAGTTAGAAAGCATTCCGTCTCGTAAAGTTTTACCTCCACCAAATTTTGCTTCATCACCGTAACTTGCGTAATCTTTTTCAATCTCAATAATAAGATCTGTGTCGCCTAAACGAACTTTATCACCTACAGTAGGTCCAAAAATGGTACTGTAGTTAATTTTTGATACTTTTAAACTCATATCTATTTGTTTTTAAAGTGCTTATCTGTTATATTTTTCATTGCTTTTGCTCTAGCTGTATCAGAAACAGTTTCTCCGTTTACTAAATCATTATGTCCTAAAACAATACGTTGTCCTGCGTACGGAACTAATTCCACCGTTTTTTCTTCTCCTGGTTCAAAACGTACAGCAGTACTAGCAGCAATATTTAAGCGCTTACCAAAAGCAGCTTCACGATCAAATTGCATTGCACGATTCACTTCAAAAAAGTGAAAATGCGAACCTATTTGTATAGGTCTATCTCCGGTGTTTACAGCTGTAATTGTAGTAACTTCTCTACCTTCATTACAAATAATATCACCTTCACCAATAAAAAATTCTCCTGGTACCATGTTGTTCAAATTTAAATTATCTAATAGGATTGTGAACGGTTACTAATTTAGTTCCGTCAGGAAATGTAGCTTCAATTTGAACTACAGTAATGATTTCTGGAATTCCTTCCATAACATCTTCACGAGTTAACAAAGTAGCGCCGTACTGCATTAAATCGGCAACGGTTCTTCCATCACGTGCTGCTTCTAAAAGCTCACTACTGATTAATGCAACCGATTCAGGATAATTTAATTTTAATCCTCGTGCTTTACGTTTTTTAGCTAATTCGCCTGCAACGTGTAAAAGCAATTTTTCTGATTCTTTAGGTAATAGATGCATATGTTATTAATTGAATTTAAATATTTTTTATTATAGATATTATTATTTCTAATTGATATGAATTTTATAAGTACTTTATAAAGTTAGTTAATTTTTCAATATATTTTATTTATATAAAAAATTCAATAAGCCTAACGTTTATAAGCGTTAATCAAACTTGCCAAGATAATAACGCAATCATTTTGTTAAATATTATAGGCGTTTAGGTAAAACTATTTCATGCTGATTTTGCTGTACTTGAATAAACGGAATTCCGTAAACTTTTTCTAACAATTCCGAATCGGGTTCGTGATTGTAGGTACTAACAATTTTATGATTTAGCATAAAATAAAAATGATTGGCATATTGATACGCCAAGGTAGGGTCGTGCATTACCGCAATAACCGTTAAGCCTTTGGCAACATATTGCGAAAGCTTTTTCATTAAATGATGCTGAAAATATACATCTAAATGGTTGGTCGGCTCATCTAACAGCAACAACTCCGGATCTTGCATTAGCAACCTTCCAATCATAATTAATTGTTGTTGACCACCTGATAAGGTTGTAAAATCCTGATCTTTTAAATGCAGTAATTCTAAATCGGTTAAAATTTGAATTACTTTTTCGTAATCCGATGCCTTCGGAGCAAACCGATTAAACGCTGCACGTCCGGTTAACATAACTTGTTCTACCGAATACGGAAAAATGCTTTGATAAAACTGAGGTAAATATCCCAAACGTTTGGCACGTTCTTTCCCTTTAAAATTTTGTATCGGTTCGTCCTCCCAAGTAATTTGCCCTTGTTTGTGCTTAACAATGCCCGATATTAATTTAAATAAGGTTGATTTTCCGCTACCATTAATGCCTAATATAACCGAGAATGCATGTTTATGAAAATGCACATTTACATCACGTAATAACGTTTTACTGCCGTACGAAAAAGTTAAATCGGATATTTCTATAAATCGAGGTTCTGTCATTATTTCCAATTTAAATTGTTCTTACCCATAAGGTAAATAAAAAATGAACCGCCAATTAGCATGGTAAAAATTCCAACCGGAAGTTCGAACGTAAATAAAGCTCTCGAAAAATTATCAATAATCAATAGTAAAGTTCCGCCTAGCAAAATACTGCCCGGAATGGTTTTGCGGTTATCTGCTCCCAACATCATGCGCACAATGTGCGGTAAAAACAAGCCATAAAAACTAATTAATCCGGCAGATGCAACCGTTGTTGCCGTCATAATGGTTGCACAGCTAACCAAAATTAATCGGTCCCAAACGGGGTTAACTCCAACAGATTTACCAGCATCATCGCCTAAAGACAAAACATTTAAACGCCAGCGTAAAATGTAAACGATTAATAAGGTTATTAATATTGGAATATACGAACGTTGTACCTCAACCCACGAAGTTGCGTGTAAACTGCCCATTAACCATTGCACAATAATTTGCAATTTAAACGGATTACTGATGTACTGAACTACGGTAAGTAAAGCGGTAAACATACCCGAAATAACCATACCCGATAAAACAATGGTCATAATAGAAACCTGACGGATTGAAACCACAACCAAATATGTAATTAAAACCGCCAAAGCACCTCCTACAAAAGCCGCAACATTTACCGATCCTAAACCATAATTAATAGCTAAGGCTGCGCCAAAAGCTGCACCTGCAGAAATGCCAAGCACGTACGAATCTACCAACGGATTACGGTACACGCCTTGCAAAACGGTTCCGGAGGTAGCCAAAGCTGCACCTGTTAAAAAAGTTAATATAATTCGGGGTAATCGAATATTAAATACAATATTACTGTACAATTCAAAACGTACAAACTGAGATTCATCTAACCCAGCTCCAAAATAGTTTTGATAAGCCATTTGTAAATATTCGAAAAAATTAAGTTGTTCGGACGAGCCAATTCCTAATGAAATAAGCAACACCGGAATGGGTAGTACGTAACAAATAATATAAGCTAATGTTTTGTTCATTGAGCCTTTTTATTATTTAATTGCTTTTAGGGTAAACAAACCTTCGTCAGGTGCATTTGCCAACGGATCAGCTTCAACAACAATGGTTGTAAAACCTATTTTTTCTAAAAATTCAACATCTTTAATTGGACGATTGTATGTATTAACAGCCAATTGTGCTTTAATTTGATTGGCTTGTTCCATAATATCTTCTGGGTATTTTTCATGTCCTTCTTGACTGAATTGGCATTTGCCAAAATCGCCATCCATATTTAATAAAACACCACCATTTTTTAACACGCGAAAGGCTTCGCTGTAAAATTGATTTAAATCCGGAATGGTCCATGTCATTAAACGAGTAAAAACCAAATCAAACGTTTCGTTTTCAAAATCTAAATGTTGCGCATCCATTACGTGATACGTAACCGGAATTTTAAGTGCTGCAGAAACTTCTTTCGCTTCTTTAATCATATTCGGAGAAACATCAACAGCTGTAACCTCATAACCCGCTAAATGCAAAATATTAGCAAAATAGCCCGATGCAGTACCAATTTCTAAAACCTTAAATCCGTTTTGGTCGGCTTTCACGCTTTTAAAATATGTTAACCATTTTTCGGTTTCGGGTTGGCTCCAAGCTTCTTCTTTTTCTTCGCGCCAAATTTCGCTTTGCTTGTCCCAATATTTTGCAATTTCTTGAATCATAATTTAGTTTAGTAAGGTTAATAGGTTTTGCGCTTTTTCTTTACCGTAAAGCACTTCTATTACTTCGCGAACTTGCGCGTTTGCGTTTTCCTGATTGCCGTACGCCCATTCTTTTATTGCAATAGCTGCACAAATAGATTTTAACGTATGCGGGTTGTAAAAAAACATAGGCATTAGGTTGTGGATGGCTTTGTTTTTTATTGCAGTAACATTAGCTAATTCTGGCTTTTTATAAAACAAATTCGGATCATCATTCCACATCACAATCATATCAGGATTCCAAGAAACTAATGTTTCTGGATTGATGTTGGGCTGATCTATAGCGCTGGTGCAAACATTGGTTGTTCCGGCTAAAACCAAACAATCGTTCATCATACTGTTACGTCCGGTTGTAGAATAAATACGACCGTTAGCCCAAGTAAAATATACCGATTTGCGTTGTTTTTCAGGAATTGCATTGGCTTGCTCAGTTAATTTAGCAAATTGTGATTTTGCATAATTTTCAAGCTCTAAACCACGTTCTTGTTTACCAGTTAACACCGAAACGTCCTGAAGTTCTTGCATCAAGTTTGCCTGGCTTTCTGAAGTAAACATATACGTTGCAACCCCCATATTTTTTAAAGTTTGTACCATTCCTGGGTTTAGGTTTTGTACAATTAACAAATCGGGTTTTAAGGCAACAATTTCTTCTAGTTGTTGCAATTCGTTACTACCAGGTGTTTTAATAGTTTTATTGGCAATATCTTGATTTAGTAAACTAAACGGTTGATATAATTCTTGATCTACGTAAACGTCAATCGGAATTCCGACAACTTTATCGGTTGCGCCTAACATGGTTAATAAATCTAAAGCCGGATCGAATAAACAAACAATTCGTTCGGCAGGTTTATCTAAAGTAACTAAATTTCCTTTGGTATCGGTAACGCTAATGGCGTGTTCTTTTTCAGCGGTTTGAGTTGCTTGTTCCTTACAAGAAGCAAGCATGATTAACACAGCACATGCGCTTATTATTTTTGCATATAATTTCATAAGATGAAATAGTTATGTATTAAAAGTTCATTGAAACTACGCAACGAATGCTACGTGGCGCTTGTTGCACCCAATAATACATATCGTTACGTTTCCATGCGGTTGAATATATTTTTTCGTTAAATAAGTTGCTTGCCATAACTTGCACACGGTATTTTTTGCTTGCATAACCAACGCCCATATCTACCTTAAAAATATCTTTTAACGGTTGCGGATCATCGGTTGTAAAACGTTCGGTACGGCCTGCTAAATATTGATAACCAGCGCTCACAGAAAAACCAGGAAGGTTTTTGAATGGCAATTGGTAATCTAACCAAGTATTTTGAATATGACGGATGCGATTTGGCGTTGCTGCTCCTACCATACTCGGGTTAAATTCATCTTTTGTAATTTTAGAATCGGTGTACGCGTAGTTAATAATTACGCTTAACCCTTCGGCAATTCTACCTTTTAAATCAAATTCAAAACCTTTAGAACGGTTTGCACCGGTTTGATAAATTTTACTTGATGCCGGGTCGTTAACATTCATGCGGTTTCTATCAATTAAATAAACCGATGCAGTGGTATTCCAAGCACCATCGTTCCAATCTTTTTTAACCCCAACTTCGTAACTTTTACCTTTTAATGGTTTTAAGTCCGATCCGTCGTGCGCAATACCGATTTGTGGCAAAAAGCTTTGATCGTACAGCGCATAAATATTCATGGATTCAATAGGTAAATAACTTAATCCTAAACGCGGCGTAACTTCAAATTCATCTTGCTTTACTTTATCACCGTATTGGTTAAAGTTACCATGTAATTGCGTTAAACGCACTCCGTAATTTACTTTAAACTTATCATCTAAAAACGAACTTTCGTTAATAGCATGAGCCGAAACGTAGTACAAAGTTGCGTTGGTTTTGTTTGCGTCGGTATAAATGTTGTTTTCTGAATCAAATCCACCACCAATTCCGTTGTTTAAAATAACTTGTCCGTATTGCGGATTAGAAATGCTTAACGGATAAATAGTTTCGGCAGTGCCCCACGTATCAACGCTTGAATTTTTTTTATGGTTGAAATCAATTCCTCCTAAAAATGTATTTTTTACATCGCCGGTTGTAAATTTACCTTGTATGTAACTTTGTGCAGAAAAAGTATTGTATTTAACCGAATCGTACACCAAATAGCGATTTAAAATATCAGGATCTTGTTGGTTTTTACCATAAACCCAAAAAATAGATCCGGCGTAATCGTTATTGATGTTAGAAACGCGTGTGGTTAATTTCCAATCTTGTGCAACTTCTTGTTCCCAAGTTAAAAAGGCATTGTAATCGTTTCCTTTATACGGGCGCATTGACGGATCACTGATAGAAAAATCACGTGGTAAAGTCCCGAATCCGTAAGGCGAAATTTGTGCTTCGCTTAGCAAGTTATAGGTTAAGGTTTGATAAATAAGTTCTAACGTAAGGTTCGATTTTTCGTTAAAGCTATATTTAAACGATGGCGCCATTAAAATACGTTGGCTGTTGTCGTGTTTTAAAAAACCATCGGTTTTCATTCCCATCACATTAAAACGTACAGCTAATTTACGATCTTCTGTAACTACGCCTTGTAAATCGGCTTCAGCACGAAAGGTTCCAAAACTGCCGTACGAAAATTGCGCTGTATTTTTATTGATACCCATCGGTTTTTTGGTTACAATATTGTACGAACCTGCCGGATCGCTCATGGCATTCATAAATCCTGCCGGACCTTTAACAAATTCAATACTTTCTATAATAGCCGTATCATCACCCAGCGGACCTTTTATAATAGGACGTAAATCTACCCCGTTTCGTTGGGCATTAATATAGCCCCCCGCGAAAAAATATCGGGTGAAATAGCGTTGTGTAATTCTTCTCTAAATGTACCGCTTACATTACGTGTTACAGCTTCGGTAACATTAAAAACCGCTTGATCACGTAAAACCTCTGAACTGATTAGCTGAATGTTTTGCGGAATAGCCAACATTTCGGCTTCTAAACGCAACGCAGAAGATATATTGCGGGTATTGTATTTTTTATAATATTTATTTTGTACTACAACTTCGTCTAATTGCGTATCTGCAACAGTATCTTTTTTCACAGGAGTTTGTGCAAATGTCAAGGCCGAAAAAAATAAAGTAGACATTAACGTAACTTTTTTAGTAGAAAAAAAAGTAAAAGATAGTTTTAGGTTGATTGGTTGGTTGTTACTACCCATTATTTAGTTATTTAGTTATTTAGTTATTTATATAACTATTTATTTTTTTGCTTTAAGCAAGTTTTGCGTAAAAAGTTGCCTTTCTGATAAGGTTATTTTATCAGCAAACTTTGCTACAACTTGTTCATACAAATTCCCGTCGTACGGTACATAAAACAAATGTGCCTCCGGTTCTGTAAAAACAGGTAAATGCCGGTTACCTATGTAATAACAAAAATCGGCTACCTCGTTTGCTTGGTTGGAAACAAACGAGATAGTTAACGCCGGTTTTATAAATATTTGAGCAACCAATTTGCCATTGTTATATAAAGCATCGGCATGGTTCCATTCTTTTTTATTGGTATTTATTAGTTGAAGTAAAACCCCAGTTTTGGTTTGACGGCTAAATTTGTGTTTTTGCGTTTCAAACCACTCAATTTCAAAAACATCTGCTTCAGGAAGCATGTTTTTTTGAGGTAAAACTGAATCTATAATTACAGCTTGCTGCATCATTATAAAGCGCTTGCTGCTAATTTTTTAGCTTTTACACGTTCTTTTAACCAATCACACCATTGGTCAATACCTTCGCCATTTAATGTACTAATGGTTATAACCTCGATATTTGGATTTACTTCGCGAGCATCTTGCGTTACGTTTTCTACCTTAAATGGTACGTATGGCAATAAATCAGATTTAGAAACCAACATCAATTCGCTAGTTAAAAACATTCGCGGGTATTTTTTAGGTTTATCATCTCCTTCGGTTGTTGCTAATAACGTTACGCGGTAATCTTCGCCCAAGTCAAACGCAGATGGGCACAATAAGTTTCCTACGTTTTCAATAAACAACAAATCAGTATTATCAATATCAATGTGATCTAATGCTTGTAAAATCATTTGTGCTTCGATATGACACATTCCGCCAGTTACAATTTGTAAAGCGTTTAAACCAACTTCTTTCATACGTACTGCATCGCGATCTGTTTCAGGATCACCAACTAAAACAGAAATATTTAAATCATTCGCTAAACGTTTACCTGTTTCTTGCATTAAAGTTGTTTTACCAGAACCTGGTGATGAACAAACGTTTACTACACAAACATTTTTTAAGCGTTCTCTAATAGCGTTTGCAACAAAATCGTTTGCTTTTAATAAATGTAAAGTTGTATTATCACATTGTAAAGAACCTACACGGTTTCCTAAACTTTTTGGATTTGATGCCATAATTATATTTTATAAGGTTTGTTTAAATATTACTTGAGAAATATACAATTCGTTGCCCTGAACAATATCTGCCGAAGGCGTGCCACAATCGCAAACAAATTTGTGATACAGCACTTTAAAATCTTTATCGCATTTGTGGCAATGCGCCACAATATCGTTTACTACCACCTCGAGTTCCATATTTTGATACGAAGGATTATCGGTAATGAATGCATCAAAAGCATTTTGAATAAGTACCGGCTGAACATTTGAAAGTAAGCCTGCTGTTATTTGTATTTTTTGGATATCATCGACCTTGGTTTGATAATGTTCTTCTAAGGTTGAAAAAATATCTTTTACGATGGTTAATTCGTGCATGTTGTATTTTTTAATAACAAGTTGAAATTCGAGGTTAACTTAATTTTTTATGCATGTTATTCGGCTCACTAAGTTAGCAAAAACAAACTACAATTGCATATGCAATTGTAATTTTTTATTAACAAGTAAAATTGCAGCAAAAAGTGCGTTAACCACCTATTTTACAGTCTTAATTTAATTTTTAATATTTTATAAAATATCAAGAATTATTTAATGATAAATCTAAAAACACAAACAAGAATATACTGTATTTAACGTTTTTTACAATAATTTTCCGGTTAATAAAAGTGCGGCAATTGTGAAATAAATAATTAAACCAGAAACATCGACCAAGGTTGCAACAAATGGTGATGATGCGGTTGCTGGGTCAAAACCAATTCGACGTAAAATAAAAGGCACTAAAGCACCAGCCAAGGTTCCCCAAAGCACAATTATTATTAAAGATAAAGCAACGGTAATAGCAATGGTTAACCAATATTCGCCGTAATCGTAAATACCGGTCTTTTCCCAAATTACAATACGAGTAAAACCAATAGCGCCTAAAATAAGTCCTAAAACCAATCCCGATTTTAATTCTTTTACTAAAACGTACCACCAATCTTTCAGCTTTAGCTCACCCAAAGCCATGGCTCTAATAATTAACGATGCAGCTTGCGAACCCGAGTTACCACCGCTAGAAATAATTAAAGGCACAAACAAGGCTAAAACAATTGCTTTTTCTAACTCATCGTCGTAATGGCTCATGGCTGATGCCGTAAACATTTCGCCAACAAATAAAATAACCAACCAACCGGCGCGTTTTTTTATTAATTCTAAAATTGGCGTTCGCGTGTACGAAACATCAAGTTCTTCCATCCCCCCGAATTTTTGAATATCTTCGGTATCGCGATTTTTCATTTGCTCAATGATATCGTCAGAAGTTACAATTCCAACCAAAACGCCATTTTCTGTAACAATAGGAATAGCCGAGCGGTCGTATTTTTCAAAATCTTCAATCGCTTCTTCAATTAAAACCGTAGTTTTTATAGCTACAAAATGATGATCCATAAGTTCAGAAACTTTGGTATCTGAATCGGCTACCAAAATTTGTTCAATTTTTAAATCATCAATCAACACATTATCATCAGTAACAATAAAAATGTAGTTTAAGGTTTCGGCGCGTTGCCCGTATTTTTTAATATGAGCTAAAACATCGGTAATGGTATAATATTCTTTAATTTGAATGTAATTGGGCGTCATTAATCGCGCAATGCTATCTTCTTTATAACCAATCAAATTCAAGGCGATATTGCGTTGTTCAGGCGATAATAAATTGATGCAATCTTTAATTAACGCATCCGGAAAGGTTTCAAAAAGTTCGGTTCTATCGTCCGGGCTTAAATTATTTAAAACCTCAGCCAAATCAGCATCGGTTAAGCTAACTACCAATTCTTGCTGAATATCAGCATCTAAATAAGTTAAAACTTGAACTTTAGAAGTATTAGATAGCAAATAAAAAGCAACAGTTCGTTCTTTTTTATCTAAAGCAGTTAATTTTTCTGCAATATCAGCAGGGTGCAGGTTTTGAAAATTGGTAACCATTGGTGTCAGAATTCAGGTAAATTATTTTCAATTTATAACTTAAAAAAATGGGCATTAGTATATAAATTGGTGAGTTTATCGATTTTAGTTGTTGATGGTATATATTTTGAAAAAAATAAGAATATATTCGTCATAAATTATTTACCTTAAAAATAAAAAGGATACAAAATGAATGTTTACGAGCTAATTTCTATTGGAATTTACATGCTATTAATGATCGGTATTGGAGTTTATTCATACAAAAAATCGAATGCAAATTCCGACGATTTTTTAATTGGCGGTCGAAAAATGGGCGCCGCAGTTACTGCTTTGTCTGCCGGTGCTGCCGATATGAGCGGATGGTTATTAATGGGCGTACCAGGTGCTATTTATATGTTGGGATTATCTTCTGCTTGGATTGCTATTGGTTTAACCACTGGTGCATTTTTAAACTATGTTATAGTTGCACCTCGCCTACGTACTTATACCGAAATTGCAGGTAACGCCATAACTTTACCTGTTTTTTTTGAAAACAGATACAAAGACAAAACCAACTTACTTAAAATTGTTTCATCAATTTTAATTTTAATATTTTTTACTTTATATACCTCTTCGGGCATGGTTGCTGGCGGAAGGTTATTTGAATCTGCTTTTGGGTTTGATTATAGCTACGGTTTATGGGTTACCAGCTTTGTTGTGGTTTTATATACATTTTTAGGCGGATTTTTAGCCGTAAGTTTAACGGATTTTGTACAAGGTACCATTATGGTTTTGGCCTTGGTTATTGTACCTATTGTTGCCATTTATGAAATTGGTGGCATTACAGAAACCTTAACCATAGTAAGCAACAAAAAAGATACGTACTTAAACTTATTTAATGGCACCACAGCTATTGGTATAACCTCATTAATAGCTTGGGGATTGGGTTATTTTGGCCAGCCGCACATTTTGGTTCGATTTATGGCTATCGGAAAAGTTTCGGATATTCCGAAAGCTAGAAGAATTGGAATTACTTGGATGATTTTTACGGTTGGTGGTGCTTTATTGGTAGGATTAATCGGAATTGCTTATTTGCAAAAATTTGATCAAGAAACAATGGTTATTTTTGACAATTCGAAAGAGCAAGCCGAAACTATTTTTATTTACTTTTCACGCGTATTATTTCACCCTTTAATTGCAGGTTTCTTATTATCAGCTATTTTGGCTGCGGTTATGAGTACCATATCTTCTCAACTTTTGGTTACTTCAAGCTCGTTAACAGAAGATATTTACAAAGCTTTCATTCATAAAAATGCAACTCCAAAACAATTGCTTTTGTTTAGTAGAATTGCTGTGTTACTTGTTGCTATTATTGCTGTGTTACTTTCACTACACCCTAAAGATTCTATTATTAATTTGGTTGGAAATGCTTGGGCAGGGTTTGGAGCTGCTTTTGGTCCTTTAATTTTATTTTCATTATTATGGAAAAGAACAACTTGGCAAGGTGCTTTAAGCGGAATGGTTGTTGGTGCAACTGTAGTTTTATGTTGGGTTTACATAAATCATAATTACAAAGATTGGTATGAAATTTTACCAGGCTTTATAGCTTCAGCCCTTGTAACATATTTAGTTTCTTTACTTACACAAAAGAAAAACGAAGAAATAGAACATGAATTTGAAGCAGCTAAAAAAGCTTTACACGAATAAAATAAAAAAGCTCTCAATTAAATTGAGAGCTTTTTTTTATAAGTCATCTTCGTCGTCTTCATCGATGGGCTCGTCTGAATCATAATCTTCATCATCTGCATCGTCTTCGTCATCGTTTCTACGTGGCTTTTTGATTTCTTCTTCTTCTTCGTCGTCTTCCAACTCAATGTCTTTTAAAGCAGTTGCAGGAATTGCATCTACTGGTAAAACATCTGCATCGTCTTCTTCGTCGTCAAAGTTTTCTATTCTGTCTGCCAGTTTTGTACTAACTTTTACAAGGTAAATTGTATCCTCAGTTCTTACTTCCACCGCTTCTACAGTTTCATTCTTAGCATTTTTAAAACGAATGATATCTGAATCATCATATCCATCAGGAAATTTTTCAACTAAAAGCGTCAAAATCTCATTCGTAAGCTTAGCATAATCTACAATTACTCTTTTCATTTAGTAAAGGGATAGTTCTGTTAAAATTAGTTAAACGAAATAAATTCTTATTTATTTAAAATGTAAGCAAAAATTAATGGCGCTACAATTGTTGCATCAGATTCAACAATAAATTTCGGTGTGTTGATATCTAATTTACCCCAAGTAATTTTTTCGTTTGGAACAGCTCCTGAATATGATCCGTATGAAGTTGTTGAATCTGAGATTTGGCAGAAATACGACCAGAAAGGTACGTCTGTCCACTCTAAATCTTGATACATCATTGGTACTACACAAATTGGGAAATCTCCTGCGATACCACCACCAATTTGGAAGAAACCTACTCCTTTACCTCCAGAATTAGCTCTGTACCATTCTGTAAGGTAAACCATGTATTCAATACCTGTTTTAACAGTATGAACGTTTAATTTTCCTTTTATTACGTTTGATGTGAAAATATTTCCTGTTGTAGAATCTTCCCACCCTGGACAAACGATTGGAATGTTACGTTCTGCAGCTGCTACAATCCAAGAATTTTTAGGGTCAATTTCATAATATTGAGCTAATACTCCAGAATTTACTACTTGATATAAAAATTCGTGCGGAAAATATCTTTCTCCTTTAGCTTCTGCAGCATGCCATGCATCTTCCATATGTTTTTGTAAACGACGGAAAGCTTCTTCTTCGGGAATACAAGTATCTGTTACACGATTGTAATGTTGTTCTAATAAGTCCCACTCATCTTGCGGAGTTAAATCACGGTAATTTGGCACTCGTTTGTAGTGTGAATGCGCAACTAAGTTCATAACATCTTCTTCCAAGTTTGCACCTGTACAAGAAATAATATCAACTTTACCTGCACGAATCATTTCTGCTAATGAAATACCTAACTCAGCAGTTGACATTGCTCCTGCTAAGGTAACCATCATTTTACCTCCTTCATTTATATGTGTTTCGTACCCTTTAGCAGCATCTACTAATGATGCAGCATTAAAGTGTAAAAAGTTTTGCTCAATAAACTGGCTAATTGGTCCTTTATTCATTTTTTTAAATATAATGTATTTAACTTACTTATTTATTTACTAATTATTATTTGTATCCTAAAATTTTTAAAACATCTTCAGCTTGTTGTTGTTCAGAGAAAACTTCGGTAGCAATAATTCCGTTTTCATCGCGGTCAATTAAAATATGTTTAGGTTGCGGAATTAAACAGTGATGTAAACCTCCTTGTCCGCCAATGCTTTCCTGATACGCTCCGGTATTAAAGAAACCAATATACAAAGGTTTTTCTTTATTATACTTTGGTAAATAAATGGCGTTTAAGTTTTGTTCTGAGTTGTAATAATCATCGCTATCACAAGTTAAACCACCTAAAAGCACACGTTCGTAGGTGTCATTCCAACGGTTTACCGCTAACATAATAAAACGTTTATTTATAGCCCATGTGTCTGGTAATGTAGTAATGAAAGACGAGTCAATCATGTTCCATTTTTCTCTATCGTTTTGTTGTTTTTGGTATAAAACTTTGTAAATCGCTCCTGCTGACTCTCCTACTGTAAACGAACCGAATTCGGTATAAATGTTTGGGCAATCAACTTCACCTTCATCACAAGCTATTTTAATTTGATTGATGATTTCGTCTACCATGTACGCGTAATCGTAATCAAAAGTTAACGAGTTTTTAATCGGAAAACCACCACCAATATTTAAGCTATCTAACGTTGGGCATTCGCGTTTTAAGTTGATGTAAACTTTTAAACATTTGCTTAATTCATTCCAATAATAAGCCGTATCACGAATTCCTGTGTTAATAAAAAAGTGAAGCATTTTTAGTTCAACATTTTTATTTTCTTGAATTGCTTTTCGGTAAAAAGGCACAATATTTTTGTATCCAATTCCTAAACGTGAGGTATAAAACTCAAACTTAGGTTCTTCTTCAGATGCAATTCGAATACCGATCGGAAATTTACCTTCAATTTTTTCTTGCAACAAATCTAATTCTTCGTAATTATCAATTACTGGAATTGTATTTTTATGTCCGTTGTTTATTAATCGAGCAATGTTAGATATGTACTGATCGCGTTTAAAACCGTTACAAACTACATACGTATCTTTATTAATTTTATTGTTCTCTAATAAATTTTCTACAATATTAATATCAAAAGCAGATGAAGTTTCTATATGAATGTTGTTTTTAAACGCTTCATTCATTACGTATTCAAAATGCGAACTTTTTGTACAGTAGCAGTAGTAGTAATTACCCGGATAATTATGTTTTTCCATGGCTTTACGGAACCAACCTTTCGCTCTGTTAATATTATTAGAGATTTGAGGCAGGTACGTAAATTTTAATGGTGATCCGTACTGCTCTACCAATTTCATTAAATCAATGTTATGAAATAATAAATTGTTATCGTTATTTAAAGTAAATTCTTCTTGAGGAAAATAAAAAGTTTGATTAATTAAATCGTAATATTTAGTGTTCATGATTTGTAAAGTTTAATAAATGAATAAATTTTTCTGCATTAAACCTTCAAATCATACCCTAAGATTCGCGTAAACTATTTGTAATTCTTCATGTAAAAGCTCCAATATGATAAAATTTTCGAGTTAAACAAATTTGTAAATTTGCCAACGGCTGTTAAACCGCAACATATTTATGAAGTGAACAATTCACTGCAAAATTGCTTTGAGGCACTTAATCATAATTTTGCGCAAATGTAAAAATTAATTACATTTAATGGGCATTTAAAATTATTAAAAAAAACTAATTTTCATAATCTTTAAACGCATTATAAATCAACTCGTTAGAAACTTGCTGATCTAACATTACGTCCCCGATTCCATTTAACAAACAAAATTGAATTTTTCCAAACTCGTTTTTCTTGTCGTAAATTAATAAATCTACTATTTCATTAATAGCAGCTTCATTAAAATTAACTTTATCGTAAAGGTTATTTAGTGTAGTTTTAATATCTAGATATTGGTCATAAGTTATAAATTGTTTTTCTAATGACAAATAACTTTCTAAAATCATTCCAACAGCAATAGCTTCACCGTGTAATAATGTTGGCATAGCTTGGTTTTCTAAACAATAACTTTCTATGGCATGGCCCAAGGTATGTCCAAAATTTAAGGCTTTTCTAATTCCTGTTTCGGTTAAATCTTGCGTAACCACGTTGTTTTTTATTTCAACCGATCTGTAAATTAATGCATCTAAATGCTCGGTAGTTAATTCGTCTAAATGTTTAAACAACTGCCAGTATTCTGCATCTTGTATTAATCCGTGTTTCAGCATTTCTGCTAAACCCGATCGCATTTGCACTTGCGGCAAAGTTTCTAAAAATCCGGTATGAATTAAAACGGCTTTCGGATTGGTAATTGTACCTATTTGGTTTTTTAACGCTCCTAAATCAATCCCATTTTTTCCTCCTACCGAGGCATCCACCATGGCTAATAAAGATGTTGGAATATTAATAAAATCGATTCCGCGTTTAAATACCGAAGCAACAAATCCGCCTAAATCGGTTACTACTCCCCCGCCTACGTTTATAATTACCGATTTACGATCGGCACCTAATTCTATTAAAACATTCCAAATTTGCATGCAGGTTTCCATAGTTTTATATTCTTCTCCCGCATCAAACTCAATAATTTCAAAAGGAATATTGGTTTGCATGTTACTTAAAACAGATGGCACACAATGGTTCACAGTTTCTGAATCGGCAAGAATAAATATTTTAGAATAATTGCCGTCTTTTAACGCATCGGATAAATAAAAAAAACAATCTTCATTAAAAAAAACACTATGGTTATTACTAATTATTTGCTGCATTACATTTGTCATTGAATTTATTTAGCAAAATAAAGCAAAAAATATGATAAATAATATTTCTTATAATATCTTTGTCAGGAACTTTTCTTAATTGTAATGGAAAAAATATTTAACAACACCAAGAACGCTTTTGAATTAAAATCGGACTTAGAGCTTGACCGAGCTTATTTTCTTTTTAAAATGATTGCAAACCCAACGCTTGTTAGCGTGGGTACAAAATTTACTAACTTTGCTTTAAAACTTAATTTACCAGTAGAAGGTATAATTAGAAAAACAATTTTTGATCATTTTTGTGGTGGGGTTTCAGAAACCGACTGCTTAAAAGTAGTAGATCAAATGTATACAAAAGGCGTATCTTCTGTATTAGATTACTCTGTAGAAGGAAAAGCCGAAGAAAAACAATTTGATAGCACATTAGAAATGACTTTGCGTACTATTGATTTTGCACAACAACGACAAGCTATTCCGTATGCGGTTTTTAAACCAACCGGTGTTGGCCGTCATGAATTGTACGAAAAAGTTGGTGCAAAAGTTGCTTTAACCGAATCTGAAACAGCAGAATGGAACAGAACTGTTGCACGTTTCGAATCAATTTGTAAAGCAGCTTACGAAAAAGATGTAATGTTGCTTATTGATGCCGAAGAAACCTGGATGCAAGATGCAGCCGATGATTTGTGCGAAGAAATGATGCGCCGTTACAACAAAGAAAAAGCTATTATTTACAACACTGCACAATTTTACCGTTGGGACCGTTTAGATTATTTAAAAAATTTACAGGCTAAAGCCAAAGCCGAAGGTTTTCATATCGGTATGAAAATTGTTCGCGGCGCTTACATGGAAAAAGAAAACCTACGCGCCGAACAAATGGGTTATAAATCGCCAATATGCGTATCTAAACAAGCTACTGATGATAATTTTGATGCTGGCGTGCAGTACATGATGGACAATTTAGATTGCATGGCTATTTTTGCTGGTACGCATAACGAAAACAGCTCGTACATGTTAATGCGCATCATGCAAGAAAAACAAGTAGATAAAAACGACAACCGCGTTTGGTTTGGCCAATTATACGGCATGAGCGATAACATTAGTTACAACTTATCTAAACACGGCTATAACATTGCTAAATATTTACCTTTCGGACCTGTTAAAGAAGTAATTCCGTACTTAATTCGCCGAGCACAAGAAAACACATCTGTGGCAGGACAAACCTCGCGCGAGTTAAACCTAATTACAACCGAGCGCAAACGCCGTAAGGAAAACAAATAACCAACAAACAGCCTGTATTATGGCTGTTTGTTTTTAATACAAATTCATGAACTTTACCTCAGGACAAATTACTTTTGGAATTATTTTCGCTATTTGCTTTACCTTAGCGATTATTTTTATGTACCGAAAAGATTTAAAAATTCACAACGCGTATTACAAAGGTACAAAATGGATTGTACTTGCGTTTCTGGGTTTTATTGCCTTATTATTTTTAATTAAAGTCTTTTTAAAACAATAATTAGCTATGCAAATAATTAAGTATTTGCTTTACCTTATTATATTAACCTTTGTTTCTATTCTTGTATATATTGCAACTTTAGAAAACAGGTTTGATATTACCAATAATTACGCAGTAAATGTTAAAACGTATTACATAAAAAATTACTTTAACGATCCGTTAAATTGGGCAAACATCAATCATTTAAAAAATGATACATTAAGTGCGCCCGAAAAGTTTTTTGATTCGCAAACCGACTTGCAATTAAAGTTAGATTCGGTTGCAACCAACTTTACCTTATTTTCAGTTTATTTAGGCGATGATAAAATTGGTAAAATGGCATATCAGTTTTCTGATTCGTTAGGTACGCACACCGAAATAGATGGGCGTTTTTATGGAGAAGTAGATTTTTTAGATAAAATAAACATTTTTACCAAAGGTATTTCACCCCGTTTTTATTTCTCTAAAATATTTAACAACATCAACCATCAAATGCAAAATCAGTTAGAAACTGATTTTAGTTACCATAAGTTCGATTCTATCCAGGTAATTTATCAACCCAAAACCTATTATTACAAATCTAGATTTGCTAGCGCAGATTTTTCTCGTGAAGAAATTTTGAATGCCTACCAACTTATTAAAAGCGAATTAGACACCAAAAATGCTTCGGGCAACATTTTCTTTATTGAAATGGTGCTTGATACGCCAAATCGAAAAGAATTTTTTGTTGGCGTACCCGTAAATCAAAAGCTTGCGCCGGTTATTAAATCTGATATTTATTTAGATTCTTTACGTGCAGATAAAGTTTTAAAAACTTCTTTTAGCGGAAACATTACGTTTCAGGAAACGTATGATAAAGCAATTGAAAAACAAATTCAACAACAAGAAATTAAAGTTGATTACAATTCTAAAATAAACATCTGGAACGAACAAATTAAGTTTAACAACCCTAAAAAATGGACGTTTGAAACTTGGTATTATTTAAAACCAGAAATCAATAATTAAAAAAAGCTGAACAATTGTTCAGCTTTTTTTTTATACAAAACGTTCTAAAATTGTAGCATCAATGGCGCTATGCGAAGCGCTGTAAACAACCTTTTCTTTTTTTAAAACAATAATTTGCGGCGATTCGTGTTGTATAAATAACCGTTCGGCAATTGCATTAGAAATATCTCGATGTGCTAATAAATCTAAGAAAAATAATTTTAAATTTTCGTTCGCATCAAACTCATGTTCAAATTGCTTTAGCGCCGTACGCGAAACAATGCAACGAGTGCTATGTTTAAAAATAACGCAGGTAACCGTATTAGAAAGTTCAATAACAGCATCAAGTTGTGCTAATGTGGTTAAATTTTCCCAAGGCACTAAAGTTGGTTTTGTTGCACCGGTGTCATTTTGTCCGAATATATTCTTAAAAAAACTCATATTCTAATTGTTTTAAGACATTTTGTCTTGTTAATTAATAAAAAATTGCTTTTTACTGAAAAAAAGTCATTAAAAACACCATTGGTACTTATTTTGACTAATACAAAGCAAATAACAAATTTAAAGATACATCAAAAATACTAAAAATATGAATTTTAAAAATTATACCATTAAATCACAAGAAGCCGTACAGCAAGCTCAAGTTATTGCGCAAGGCTACCAAAACCAACAATTAGAAAACGAGCACATTTTTAAAGCTATTTTAGAAGTTGACCAAAACGTAGCTCCGTTTTTATTAAAAAAACTAAATGTAAATTTAGATGCGTTTGTACATCAATTAGACAGCATTTTAAACAGCTTTCCTAAAGTACAAGGCGGTGAATTGCAATTATCTCGCGAAGCTAATTTTGCTTTAAACGAAGCTTCTGCAATTGCAAAACAAATGAATGATGAATATGTTTCTATAGAACATATTTTGTTAGCCATTTTTAAATCTAAAAGTAAAATTGCACAATATCTAAAAGACCAAACCGTAACCGAAAAAGCTTTTTTAGCTGCTATTGCAGAAATTAGAAAAGGTGAACGTGTTACCTCGGCTAGTGCAGAAGAAACATATAATTCATTAAACAAATACGCAAAAAATTTAAACGAATTAGCTGAATCAGGTAAATTAGATCCGGTTATTGGTCGTGATGAAGAAATTAGACGCGTGTTGCAAATTCTTTCTCGTCGTTCTAAAAACAACCCAATGTTAATCGGAGAACCTGGTGTGGGTAAAACCGCAATTGCAGAAGGTTTAGCACACAGAATTGTGCAAGGCGATGTACCCGAAAACCTAAAAGATAAAATTGTTTTTTCTTTGGATATGGGTGCGCTTATTGCTGGTGCAAAATACAAAGGTGAATTTGAAGAACGTTTAAAAGCAGTTGTAAAAGAAGTTACTGCTGCCGATGGCGATATTGTATTGTTTATTGACGAAATTCACACCTTAGTTGGTGCTGGTGGTGGTGATGGCGCAATGGATGCTGCCAACATCTTAAAACCTGCTTTAGCTCGTGGTGAATTACGTGCTATTGGAGCAACAACTTTAGACGAGTTCCAGAAATATTTTGAAAAAGACAAAGCGTTAGAACGTCGTTTCCAAAAAGTTTTGGTAGATGAACCAGATACCGAAAGTGCAATTTCAATTTTACGCGGAATTAAAGACAAGTACGAAGCGCATCATAAAGTTCGTATTAAAGACGAAGCAATTATTGGCGCGGTAGAACTTTCGCAACGTTACATTACCAACCGTTTTTTACCAGACAAAGCGATTGATTTAATGGACGAAGCTGCATCTAAATTAAGAATGGAAATTAATTCTAAGCCTGAAGAATTAGATGTATTAGATCGTAAAATTATGCAGTTAGAAATCGAAATCGAAGCTATTAAACGCGAAGATGACGAATCTAAACTTAAAGTTTTAGGCGAAGAATTAGCTAACTTAAAAGACGATCGTAACGAAATATTTACCAAATGGAAATCTGAAAAAGAAGTGGTAGATAACGTTCAGAACGTTAAAAATGAAATAGAAGAATTAAAGCTACAAGCCGAACGTGCCGAACGTGAAGGAAACTACGGAAAAGTTGCCGAAATTCGTTACGGAAAAATGCAAGAAGCCGAAGCAAAACTTCAGGAACTTCAACAACAATTAGATGCCAACCAAAATGGTAAATCATTAATTAAAGAAGAAGTTACTTACGAAGATATTGCCGATGTTGTTGCAAAATGGACCGGAGTTCCGGTAACAAAAATGTTGCAATCAGAACGCGAAAAGTTATTAAACTTAGAAGCCGAATTGCATCACCGCGTAGTAGGTCAAGAAGAAGCAATTGTTGCTATTTCTGATGCCGTTCGCCGTAGTCGTGCCGGATTACAAGATCCGAAAAAACCAATTGGCTCGTTCCTTTTCTTAGGTACAACCGGTGTAGGTAAAACAGAATTAGCAAAAGCATTAGCCGAATATTTATTTGATGATGAAAATGCCATGACGCGTATTGACATGTCCGAATATCAGGAACGCCACAGCGTTTCGCGTTTAGTTGGTGCACCTCCGGGATATGTTGGTTATGATGAAGGCGGTCAGTTAACAGAAGCAGTTCGTCGTAAACCGTACTCAGTTGTGCTTTTAGACGAAATTGAAAAAGCACATCCAGATACGTTTAATATTTTATTACAAGTTTTAGACGAAGGGCGCTTAACTGATAACAAAGGACGTTTAGCAGATTTTAGAAATACAATCATTATCATGACCTCAAATATGGGTAGCCATATTATTCAGGAAAAATTTGATACCATGACTAACGGTTACGACCAAGATATTGTTGACGACGCTAAAAATGAAGTTTTGGGCTTATTAAAACAAACGGTACGTCCGGAATTTATTAACCGTATTGACGAGATTGTTATGTTTACGCCATTAAGCAACGACAACATTAAACAAATCGTTGATATTCAGTTAAAATCTATCGTTAAAATGGTAGCACAACAACATATTGAATTAGAATTTACTGATGCAGCAGTTCAAACATTAGCCGATAAAGGTTTTGATCCGCATTTCGGAGCGCGTCCAGTAAAACGTGTTATACAGAAAGAAGTTTTAAATGCACTTTCTAAAGAAATTTTATCCGGAACGGTAAAAGCAGAAAGCAAAATTGTTTTAGATGCCGCAGAAGGAAACTTAATTTTCAAAAATTAATTCAAAATACAAGCTCTTTTTCAAGTTGAAAAAGAGCTTTTTTTGTAACTTAGGAGTTTAATTTTACAAAATGCCTGCATTAATCCTTAAAAAAACCGACGTAGCTAATCCTTATTTTTTGCAACTTATTAAAAAGTTAGATATAGATCTTGCTGAAAAAGATGGTGATGAAGCACCTTTTTTTGCTGCATTAAATACGCAAGATGCAATTCATCATGTTTTGGTTGCCTATCAAAATAATGAACCGGTTGGTTGTGGCGCTTTTAAAATATATGATACCGAAACGGTAGAAATTAAGCGCATGTTTGTTGAACCTAAAATGCGTGGCATGGGTATTGCTACCAACATTTTAAACGAATTGCAAGCATGGGCTCAGTCATTAACATATTCCTCATGCATTTTAGAAACCGGAATTAAAATGAAAGCTGCTATTGCTTTATATCAAGCAAACGGCTTTCAAGTAATTGCAAACTACGGTCCATATGTTCATGTAGCAACAAGTATTTGCTTTAAAAGAGCAATCAACTAAATAATAAAATCACCAAAAATAAATCGAATGAAAAAACTAATTCTTTTAGCTTGTTTATTTACCAATGCTATTTTTGCTCAAATTCAATTTGAACAAACGTTAACCGAAACTTTTAACAAAGCTAAAAAAGAAAATAAAGGCGTATTTATAGAATTTTATAACGAAACCTGTCACCATTGTCAGCGCGTACAACCTATTTTAGCAAGTAAAGAAGTTGGCGATGTGTACAATAAAACTTTTGTTAGTTATAAAATAAATACGTTTAATGGATTAACTGAAGAAGAAGAAGATTTTTTAAAAAAACATAAACTTTTTTTTACCGACGTACCTAACTTTGTTTATTTTGATAAAAACGAAAACTTTTTACATTACACCACCGGAAAGCCGGAAAAAAACTTTATAATTAACTTAGCTACTGATGCATTTAACCCACAAGTTCAAGCTTCTAAACTTGGCGAACGTGTTAAAAACGGAGATAAATCTTTAGCAACCTTATATCAATATTCGGCTTTAGCACAACTAAATCAAGATAAAGCATTAGCCGATGAAATTGCCGATATGTTGTACAATTCGTTTAATAAAAATCAGCTTGGGAATGATACTAGCTATATTATATTAAAAAACGCTGTGTTTACAACCAATAATGGCTTTTATACGTATTGGGTAAACAATTTAAATAAGTTAAAAGGTTTAGATTCGGGCCAATTAAAAAACAACGAAGTTGATATTCTCAAAAACATCATCAGCATCGATTTAACCGATCCGAACTTTAAATGGACGCCTCAAAGTTTTGAACAACTAAAAAAATATATGCTTGCAACGGGTTACACAAGCAAACCCGAAAACATTTTAGTAAGCAAACGCGTTGAATTTTTTGATGCTAAAAACCCGAGTAAAGAAATCAATAGTTATTTTGAAGGAATTTTGAAAGACAACGCGTATGAATTAGAAGATAAGGTTTATATTTTAGGTGCGTTAAACTCCGAGCTTAAAAACAAACAAGCTAAAAAAGAAATAACAAAATTTGCTGATCTGCTTTTAAAACAAGCTAAAACTGCAAACGATGCAGATGCAATTGCGCAATTAGAAAACATTAAAAAATAAAAAAAAGAACTCCAATTGGAGTTCTTTTTTTTAATAAACTATTTTGTAAATTCTGTTAATAGGTAAAACAATACCTTGTTTTAAAATAACTCGGGCATCGGTAACGCCCCAAACTGTTGTATCTACTCGGTATTTTGTAGAATCGTCTTCAAAAAACAATTCAACTTTAATATGATCACCATTTCCTAAAATAGTAACTTTATCTAAATCTGATAAGCGCTTCGCTATTTCTTCTTTATCTTGTAAAACATCAGTTGTAGGAAAATGCAATGTATCTATTTTTTCCTTTTCTATTATTTGAAAATTTTCCATTGTAATTTAATTTTTATTGTAACGTTTTTTCTAATATTAAAGTACAAAAAAATAAAGACTATTTAAACATAGTCTTTATTAAAAATAACAAAAAAACTCTTAAAATTTCAGGGTAAATCACATGTTATTTAAAAAAATTTAACATTAGATTTTAATATATATTTTAAGCGTTTAAAATTAATAGTTATAAACTCGGGGAAGTTGTAAAACATGCCGCAAAACTACTTTTTATAAACGCAGTAATTCCTGACAAATATCATGTTTCTGCACTTGATTAAAAAAATAACGTTATTTTTATAACTTGTAGTAAAATAAATTATTTTTGTAGCATGGTCAAAAATGTAAATATCCTAAATAAAAGAGCAAAATTCGATTACGAATTTTTAGAAAAATATAACGCAGGTATTGTATTAACCGGTACCGAAATTAAATCCATCAGATTGGGTAAAGCTTCTATTGCCGAAAGTTTTTGTGAATTTCATGGTTTAGAACTTTTCATGATTAATTCTCATATTGAAGAATATTCATACGGAACGCATTACAATCATAAAGCCAAAAGCGAACGTAAACTTTTATTAAACAAACGCGAATTAAAAGGTTTAAATAAAAGCTTACAAAACAAAGGTTTAACCATTGTACCTTTACGTTTGTATACCAACGAAAAAGGATTGGCTAAAGTAGAAATTGCTTTGGCACGCGGTAAGAAAAATTACGACAAACGCGAAAGCATTAAAGAACGAGATACGCAACGCGATTTAGATCGATTAAAGAAAATTTAAGGTAATCGCTTATTTACTTAGTAGATAAGCGATTTTGTACTATATTTAGTTACTAATAATAAAACAAACATGAAAAAATACAGTTTTTTACTTGTGCTTTTAGCAACCCATTTAGGTTTTGCACAACGTACATTAACCATTCAAGAAGCAACTTTAAGCAGCAGTGCTTTTAGTGTAGAAAATTTAAATGGTATAAAATGGTCTAAAAACGACAATACAGTTTCGTATTTAGATGCGAGCTATCAAAACTTAATTGTTCAAAGTGCAGTTACCCAACGTAACGAAACCATTGCAACAAAATCTGATATCGAAAAAGCATTAAAAAACGCGCTACCAAACGAAACGTTTGCCTTAAAAACATTTCCCTACAATTACAATTGGGTAAATTACAACCTAATTACCTTTACTGTTGCTTCAGAGCAAAATAAATATATAGTTGAGTATAACACCAACACAAAAAATATTTTATCTGCTTTACCGTATGCAGAAAATGGTACAAATGCTATTGTAAATGCTAGCAATAGCTTGGTTGCTTGGTTAGATGGTAACAATATTAAAATTACCAATGCAGAAAACGTAACTAAAAACGTTACCAATGATGCCGATACTGCCATAGTTAATGGATCTGATAATACGCATCGCCAAGAATTTGGAATTGATCGCGGTATGTGGTGGAGCCCAACTGCAGATAAGTTATTGTACTACAGAAAAGACGAAAGCATGGTAGCTGATTATCCGTTACCACAATGGGATACGCGTGTTGCGACAATTAAAAACACAAAATACCCAATGGCGGGCGAAAAATCTGAAGAAGTTACATTAATTGTATATGATTTAAAAACCGATCGTAAAGTAACGCTTAAAACCGATGGAGATAAAGAACAATATTTAACAACCGTAACCTGGTCACCAAATGGAGAGTCGGTTTATGTTGGTGTTTTAAATCGTGGACAAGATCATTTAAAATTAAATGCATACGATGCAACAACAGGTAACTTTATAAAAACATTGTTTGAAGAAAAACTTAGCACTTGGGTAGAACCGCAACATGCTTTACTTTTTGTTCCGAACGATGCAGAACATTTTATTTACCAAACCGATGCAGAAGGTTTCAACCAAATGTATTTATACAATACCAAAGGTAAATTGGTAAGAAAATTAGGTTTTGAAAATGTAATTGTAGAAAAAGTTTTAGGTTTTAGTAAAGACGGAAAATCAATCAGTTACATGGGAATTACCAATAATGGTTTAGACCGTCAATTATTTCAAGTTGAACTGAAAAAAGGTAAAACCAAACAACTAACAACAGAACCTGGTTATCATAATGCAAGTTTAAGTACAGATGGCACGTTTTTATTAGATCAGTATTCAAACGTAAACACGCCAAACGTAATTCAAATCATCAATTTAAAAAACAAAAAAACTCAAGTTTTGGTTGATGCTAAAAATCCGTTTGAAGGATTAATTGATATGCCTAAAATGGAATTGGTAGAAATTACGGCTGCAGACGGTAAAACGCCATTAAACGGACGTATTATTTATCCATTAAATTATGATGCAAACAAAAAATACCCGGTAATGATTTACGTTTACGGAGGTTCGCATGCACAATTGGTTAAAAACCGTTGGATGGGCGGCGCTTCGTTATTTGATTATTATATGGCACAAAACGATTATGTAGTATTTACTGTAGATAATCGCGGGAGCGATGCCCGTGGACGTGATTTTACACGCGTAACCCACCGAAATTTAGGTGTGAATGAAATGGCCGATCAATTAAAAGGCGTTGATTATTTAAAATCGCTTGCTATTGTGGACCAAAATAAAATTGGAGTTTACGGCTGGAGCTACGGAGGTTTTATGACAACTTCTTTACTTTTAAATTACAACGATATTTTTAAAGTTGGTGTTGCCGGAGGTCCGGTAATGGATTGGAAATGGTACGAAGCGATGTACGGTGAGCGTTACATGGATACACCGCAAGAAAATCCAGAAGGTTACGCAAAAACATCAACCCTAAATAAAGTTAAAGATTTAAAAGGCGATTTGTTAATTATTCACGGAGCGCAAGATCCAGTGGTAGTTCAGCAACATTCTATGGAATTTATAGAGGCGTGCATTAAAGCTGGTATTCAAGTAGATTACTTTTTATATCCAACGCACGAGCACAACGTTCGCGGCATAGATCGTGTACATTTAAACACTAAAATAGCACGTTATTTTGATACGTATTTAAAAAGATAAAATAAAAAAAAGACAGCTAAAAGCTGTCTTTTTTTATGATGATAAACGTTCAATTTTCCAATCCATTTCATCTCGTATGCTATAACGAATACGATCGTGTAAACGGTTCGGACGTCCTTGCCAAAATTCTACCGAAACGGGCCTAACTAAAAAACCACCCCAAAACTCCGGACGTGGAACTTCTTTTCCTTCCCACTGCTGTTCTAATTCTTTTAAGCGATTTTCTAAAAATTCACGATTTGGAATTACATCGCTTTGAGGAGAAACAATGGCACCAATTTGGCTACCAAACGGACGCGAATGAAAATAGTTATCCGAATCTAAATCTGATGTTTTTTCGGCTAAACCTTTAATAATTACCTGACGTTCTATGCTTGGCCAAAAAAAAGACAAACAAACGTGCGGATTGGCTTGTAAAGCTTTTCCTTTTTCAGATTCGTAATTGGTATAAAAAACAAACCCGTTTTCGTTGTATTTTTTTAATAAAACAACGCGTGCTTTAGGAAACCCATCTAAACCTAAAGTCGAAATCGTCATGGCATTCACCTCTTCTACTCCACCAAATGCTTCGGTTTCTTTAAACCATTTATGAAACAAGTTTAACGGATCTTCTGGTAATTCATTTTCGTTCAACGCACTTTTTTCGTACGATTTTCTATAGTTAGTTAAATCACTCATTATTTCGTTATTTCAGGTAAAATTAATTAATTTTTGGGTACTTTTTATAGCTTTCTAAAACTTAATGGCGACATGCCGCTTTTGCGTTTAAAAAATTTTCCGAAAGCAGATTGGTCTGAAAAGTTTAAAATATCTGCAATTTCTTGTACCGTTAAATCGGGCTGTTTTAATAATTGACGGGCTTCACTGTACAATAAATCAAAAATAAAATCAGAAACCGTTTGCCCCGTAAGCTTTTTTACAATTTGTGTTAAATAATGTGATGTGATATGAATATGATCGGCGTAAAATTGCACCAAATGTTCGGTTTTGTAATGCTTTAAAATTAAAGTTAAAAACTGCTGAAAGTAAACATCTTCCCGACTCGGGTTATCATCTATTTCTTGTAAATAATTGGTTTCTATACAATGGCTTAAATCTAAAAAGTAAATGCGCAACGCATTTAGCAACATTTCGCGATAATAATTATGTTGTGTTTGTAAGCTGATATCATTAATAAACCGAACGGGCTGTTAACAAATTAAAATCAGAATCGTTTAAATGCAAAATTGGATTTTTGTACATTTTTACGTTGTACTTTACCCGTTTATACAGCATATCAATCGAGAACATTTCGGCCACATAATCCTTCTCAATATATAAACTTAAACAAACAAAATCAGAACTTACCTGCTGTATTTTAAACAAATGTCCAAAAGATAGCAGTAACATATCCTGCGTTTGAACCTGATGTTTTCTAAAATTAATTTCTACCTCAGCAGTTCCAGATAAAACCAATAAAAACAAAGTTGATTTTAAGTTGATATTTTGTTGCAAAACAGATAAAAACTGCTGCTGATTTAATTGCAATACGCTCAAACTTCTTTTCGTACTATCTTTCTGGCTGCTTGCTGTAAACAAATCATAATCATAAATTATTTTGTCTGCCATTTTTTATTAAATCTTTTGTATTACAATAACAAAAATATTCAAAATAAACCAATTCTATACAAAAATAGAATAACTAATTTTTTAAAAATTGACGGAAATTTGCCTACGAATTAGTGTAAGATATTTTTTATGAAATTAAGAACAAAAGTACTGCTGTGTTTTTGTGTGCTAAGCAGCTTACCAAGCTATTTACAAGCACAAAACAAAATGTACAACCTAAACGATTTGTTTGCCTTGGCCGATGCAAACAACCGCGATTTAAAGGTTTTAGAAAACTATGCAAAAATTGAAGAACAAGCTGTTCGGGATGAAAAAAACAACCGATTACCCGACGTAAATGCCACAGTAATGGCTTCGTACATTGGCGACGGGTACATTACAGGCCGAAATTTTAAAAACGGTTTTAGCGTACCTATTCCGGAATTTGGAAACAACTTTATTGTAGAAGCCAAACAACTTATTTTTGCCGGTGGTGCAGTAAATGCTGCCATTGCTAAAGCCAAAAACAAGCAATCTTTAACGGTTTTAGAAAAAGAAAAAGTGCAGCAAGGCATTCGTTTGGGAATTGTTGGATATTATTTAGAAATACAAAAGCTAAACAATCAAAAACAAATTATTGAAAACAACATCAAACAAACCCAAAAAGTAATAGAACAAGTTACTGCCAAAACCGAACAAGGCATTAGCTTAAAAAACAACATTACGCGCTTTGAACTGCAATTACAAGCCTTGCAACTAAATTTAATTCGAGTAAATAATGCTACAGCTATTATAAACAACGAATTAGTTAAAATGGTTCAGCTACCATTAGGTACGCAATTGCATTTAGAACCAATTAATCAAATTACGAAAGAAAGTAACGACGATCGTGAATATTGGCAAAACGTGGCAAGCAAAAACGCGAAAGAACTAAAACAAAGTGTTTTAGAAGTTGAAAATGCAGCGCACACCGAAAAACAAGCAAAGTCGAGCAAATTACCACAACTTTTTGCCTTTGCTGGCAATTACTTTAATGGACCGGTCATGATAGAAATTCCGGTTTTAAACAACAATTTTAATTATTGGAATGTGGGCGTTGGTTTAAGTTATGATATTTCGTCTTTATACAAATCAAACGCTAAAATTAAACAAACCCGATTTTTAAAGGAAAATGCTTTAGAACAGCAAGAAAATAAAAAAGAGCAGGTTGCGCTAGAAATAGAATCGGCACGTATTAAATACAACGAAAGCATTGCTTTGTACAACACACAACTTAAAAGCATTGAATTGGCAAACCAAAACTACAACGTAATTAAAAATAGATATCTAAATCAGTTGGCGTTGATAACCGAAATGATTGATGCCGAAAACACAAAATTAGATGCCGAATTACAAGCAGCTAATGCAGAAATGAATATTCTATTTCACTACTACCAACTTAAAAAAATAGCAGGAATTTTATAAAATCAATTAAAAAAATCATATAAAATGAATCATAAACGCAAAAAAAACACCTATAATATTATTGTTGGCGCTTTAGTTTTAGGCGGATTAGTTTGGGTAGGTTCTAAATTTTTCTTTTTAGGAAATGTAGAATATACCGACAACGCACAAGTAAAACAATTAATAGTTCCAGCAAACGCAAGGGTTTCTGGCTATATTAAAGAAATTAAATTTGATGAGTACGAACCTGTAAAAAAAGGAGATACCTTATTAATTATAGAAGATACCGAATTTAGATATCGCTTGGCTCAAGCTGAAGCCGATTATCAAAGCGCATTAGCTGGTAAAGATATTGTTGCATCATCTGTAAAAACAATTGCAAATAATACAGCGGTAACCGATGCAGGATTGGCCGAATTAAAAGCTTTATTAGATAATGCTGAAACCGATTACAAACGCTATAAAAAATTATTAGAACAACAATCGGTAACGCAACAGGAATATGATGGTAAACACACACAATATGTGGCATTAAAAGCCAAATACGAAACTTTAGCACGCCAAAAACAAACCACCATTTTAGCTACAAACGAGCAAAATTTACGCTTAATGCAAAACGATGCAGTAATTGAATTGGCAAAAGCTGCGGTGGAATTAGCAAAACTAAACCTATCGTACACGGTAATTGTTGCGCCAACCGATGGACACACCGGACGCAAAAATTTACAAGTTGGACAATTACTTCAGCCCGGACAACCGGTTGTAGATATTATTGATAACAATGATATTTGGATTATTGCTAATTATAAAGAAACGCAAACGCATCAAATTAAAGAAAATCAAGAAGTTGAATTAGCAGTTGATGCCTTACCTGGCGTTACATTAAAAGGTATTGTAAAATCGGTTGCTAATGCTACCGGAGCAAGTTTTTCGGTTTTACCACAAGATAATTCTGCGGGTAACTTTGTAAAAATTGAACAACGTATTCCTGTAAAAATTGAATTTGCAGATAGCAATGATGCTGAATTGCTTCAGAAATTACGTGCAGGAATGAATGTTGAATGTAAAGTACTTTTATAATGGGAATGGACGCACCTATGGGTCCGTTTCGCATTCCAGCAATTAACAATTATATTCCAGAAAAAATAAAACCATGGCTTTTTGTTCTTTTTGTTGTTTTGGTACAGTTTTCGGGCGGTGGTGTGTATTTAGCTACCTTAAACGAAATGGTTTCTGGAAGAGCATTGCTTACTGAAGATGTGCAAATGGCAGGTTTTGCCTCAATGGTCGGAATGGTTTTGGTGTTTACTTTTATGCTGCGCTTAAAAATGCGCTTTACTAGTAAAACATCCATGTTGGTTTGCTGCGGCGGACTGGTAATTTGCAACATAATTTGCTTATATACCGTAAATTTATTTGTTTTAGTTTCGGTTTGTTTTGTAGCCGGTATGTTAAAAATGTGGGCAACGTTTGAGTGTAATTCTTCCATTCAATTATGGATTACCCCAACGCGAGATATGCCCATTTTCTTTTCATACATCTACCTATTGGTTCAGGGCGTTATTATAATGGGTGGAGCAACTCAAATTTACGTTTCGTTATTTACTAACTTTCAATACGTAAATTACGTAGTTATTGGAGTTTTATTACTTATGATGTTAGCCGTTTTACTTCTGTTTAATAACGGCATGTACATGCCTTTTGTACCTTTATTTGGTATTGATTGGTTTGGTGCTTTTATGTGGGGGTTAATAATGCTGTGCATCAATTTTATATTTATTTACGGTAATCATTTAGATTGGTACGATTCGAGCTCCATACAAATGGCTACTGTTTTTTTAGTTGTGTTGCTTGCTTTAAATATTTATCGCGCCTCGTTTATTCGACATCCGTTTATAGATTTAAAAACCTTTACTTATAAACCCGTTTGGCAATCTGTATTGTTATATTTTATAATTGATATTTTAATCGCTCCAACACATTTAGTAGAACATATTTATTTTGAGGCGGTTTTAGGTTACGATACGCATAATATAAACGATATTAATTTAATTAGCTGGATCGGTGTAGTTGCTGGAGCTTTTTTTACTTGGCGCTTTTTTGCAGTTGCCAAGCAATCATTTAAAAAAACATTTATGATTGGCATCGGCGCCATTGTTTTGTACGAAATTGGTATGTATTTTATAATTGATGCCAATACAAGCAAATACATGTTAGCGGTTCCGTTATTTTTACGAAACTTTGGTTATGTAACCTTAGCTATTGTTTTAATTTCTGATTTGATGCGTGTGCCTTTTCAGCACTTTTTTCAAGCCATTTCAATACAGGCTTTTATGAGCGCAGCTTGCGGAAGTGCAATTGGCGGTGCCTTAACCTACCATTTATTTCAGGTTACAACTACCAAAAACTTTCAGCTTCTTTCTGCCTCGTTAGATAAAGTTAATGCATCCTTATTTAGCGCGCAACCGCAAGTTTTACAAGGATTGCTTAGCAAGCAAATTTTATTAACCTCGTTTAAAGAAATGTACGGTTACTTTGCCATAGCTGGTATTTTACTTTTAATTATCTTGCTTTTGTATCGTTATCCGTATTTGCCTAAAAATTTAATTTATCCGCGCAATAAAACCATTAAAAAAAAATTACGAAAGAATTAGAATAAACAAAACAGCCATGCAATATTGCATGGCTGTTTTACTATAAACAAGTCGGCTAAATAGCCGACTTTTTTATTCATTACCACCAAATAAGGTAGTTTGTCCGTCATCTTCAATTATAATATCTTGAATATCTTCTTCAATTTTAGAATCGTTGTTTTCAGATTCTTCTTCTATAACTTCTTCATAAGGTAAAGGTTCTAAAACTTTAATTTCTTTAACCTTATCTGGAGTTAACTGATTACCTAAAGCTTTAATTCCTTTAAGGGCAATAAATTCTTCTAAATTAATTTCTAAAGATTCTTTTTGCACGCCTTTTATTTTAGGAAAAACAACTTCTATACGCGGCAACCAATCGGTTGAAACAAAATCAACTTTAGTTTTATCGTGCTCAGAAACAAAGGTTTCTTCTTTATTTTCGTTTTCAATAATAAAACGTTTTACATAATGGCGTTCTTTTTCACCCTCAAAATAAACTACAGAAATTGGTTTTTTAGGATTCCATTTTTCTATAATCAGCATATCGGTTTCAAAATGCGTGGTTAATTCAGGAATTATGGTTTTAATTTTACCGGACTCGGTAATAATTAACAAGCGATCGTTAGGTTTAAATTCACCTAACAAGGTACCACGTCCATCAACATTTAGGCGTTTTACAACTTCGTCAAACCAAACTTTTCTTGGACGTAAGGTTGAGATTCCTTTTTCTTTCATCTCAATCTTTTTAACCGCATATTTTGTAACTAAATTACCTTTACTTGCACGGCCTTTAATAGCAATATCGGCAAAATCTAAATCCCATTTCAGTTTTTTAACACTACCTACCTGACGTAGTAAAATAGTAACAATTTCGGCTTCTCCGTTTGGATTACATGAGAAGTAAAGCACTTGTGAATTGGCTGTTCCGGCTGTTAAATCGTACATTTTATCGCGGGTTACCCCAGAAACGTTAAAACGTTTGATGTACGATGGTCCGCTTTTGCCATCGCGATAAATTAAATTGTAAATGGTGCGTTTGTCGTTACGATCAAAAATACCAATGTGAATAATGTCTTTACCAATAAACTTTTTATCGTCAACCTTTGTAACTACAAACTGGCCGCTTCGTAAAAAGATAATTACATCATCAATATCCGAACAATCAGCGACGTATTCGTCTTTTTTCAATCCGGTTCCTATAAAACCTTCTTCACGGTTTACATATAATTTGGTGTTACGTAAAACAACTTTTGTTGCTTCGATATTATCAAAGCTTCTGATTTCGGTTTTACGCTCTTTTCCTTTACCGTATTTTGTACGCAGATTGGTAAAATAATCGATTGAAAAAGGAATGATATGTTCTATGTTGTATTTTACTTTTTCGATATCGCCTTCTAAAGCTTCAATTTTTTCGTTGGCTTTATCAATATCAAAGCGTGAAATACGTTTAATTTTAATTTCGGTTAGCTTGGTAATATCATCTAAAGTTACCGCGCGTTTTAAATTGCCAATAAATGGTTTTAACCCTTTATCGATTGCCTCAATTACGCCTTCCCAGGTTTCTTCTTCCTCAATATGACGGTAGATACGGTTTTCGATAAAAATACGTTCTAACGATAAATAATGCCATTGTTCTTCTAGCTCACCTAATTCAATTTTAAGTTCACTTAGTAAAAGTTCAACCGTACGATCGGTAGAACGTTTAAGCATTTCGGTAACGCCAACAAATAATGGTTTGTTATCTTCAATCACACAACCTAATGGTGCAATAGAAATTTCACAGTTTGTAAAGGCATATAAAGCATCAATCATTTTATCTGGCGAAACACCAGGCGCTAAATGCACTAAAATTTCTACTTCAGAAGATGTATTATCTTCTACCTTTTTTAATTTAATTTTACCTTTTTCGTTTGCTTTTAAAATGCTGTCGATTAGGTTTGATGTGTTGGTAGAAAAAGGAATATCTTTAATTACCAGCGTATTTTTATCTAACTGAGAAATTCGCGCACGCACACGCACACGCCCACCGCGCATTCCGTCGTTATAACTAGAAACATCGGCTATACCGGCCGTTGGAAAATCTGGATAAATAGTAAACGGTTTACCTTTTAAATGTTTAATAGATGCATCTATTAATTCTAAAAAGTTATGAGGTAAAATTTTGGTTGATAAACCTACCGCAATCCCTTCTCCACCTTGAGCCAATAAAAGTGGAAATTTAACGGGTAAGTTTATGGGTTCGTTACGACGTCCGTCGTACGAAAGTTGCCAAGGCGTGATTTTTGGCGAATACAATACCTCTAAAGCGAATTTAGACAAACGTGCTTCGATATAACGCGATGCTGCTGCATCATCACCCGTAAAAATATTACCCCAGTTTCCTTGGGTATCAATCAACAAATCTTTTTGACCAATTTGCACCATGGCATCTCCAATACTTTGATCACCGTGTGGGTGATATTGCATGGTATGCCCAACAATGTTTGCTACTTTGTTGTAACGCCCATCGTCAAGTTCTTTCATTGAGTGCATTATACGGCGTTGCACGGGTTTAAATCCGTCTTCAATCGCCGGTACAGCGCGCTCTAAAATTACATAAGATGCGTATTCTAAAAACCAATCACGGTACATGCCCGTTACGCGCTTTATTGTTTCTCCCCCATCTGTAGGTTCAAAATCTTCTTCCAGTTCTAATTCTTCTGCTTCATCCGCAGCATCTTCCTGGTTTAAAGGTTCGTTATATTGGTTTTGATCTTCTGGATCAAAAGAAAATTCATTGGTATTATTTTCGTCTTGGCTCATTTATTTTGGTCTTGTTAAAATTACGCTTCGGCAGTTTCAACAGCGTCTAATTCTACTTTTAGATTATCGATAATAAATTCTTGTCGGTCTGGTGTGTTTTTACCCATGTAAAATTCTAATAAATTTTCAATAGAAAATGCTTTATCTAACATTACAGGTTCTAAACGAATATCATCACCGATAAAGTTTTTAAATTCATCAGGAGAAATTTCACCCAAACCTTTAAATCGAGTAATTTCTGGCTTAGGTTTTAGCTCTTCAATAGCATTAATTCGTTCTTCTTCGGTATAACAATAAATGGTTTTCTTTTTGTTTCGTACACGGAAAAGCGGGGTTTGTAAAATGTATAAATGCCCCTCTTTAATTAATTCCGGGAAAAACTGCAAGAAAAACGTAATCATTAACAAACGAATATGCATACCGTCAACATCGGCATCGGTTGCTAAAACAATATTATTATAGCGTAAGCTTTCGTAATCTTCTTCAATATCTAAGGCAGCTTGTAGCAAGTTAAATTCTTCATTTTCATAAACAATTTTCTTGGTCATGCCGTAAGTATTTAACGGTTTACCACGTAAACTAAAAACGGCTTGCGTATTTACATCACGCGATTTGGTGATAGAACCCGATGCCGAATTACCTTCGGTAATAAACAACGTACTTTCTAAATATCTTGGGTTTTTAATATCAGTTAAATGTACCCTACAATCGCGCAGTTTTTTATTGTGTAAACTTGCTTTTTTAGCACGATCTTTTGCTAGTTTACGAATACCAGAAAGTTCTTTACGCTCGCGCTCTGCTTGTAAAATTTTACGATGCAAAGCATCGGCAATTTCGGGATTTTTATGTAAAAAGTTGTCTAAATGTGTTTTAACAAAATCGTTAACAAACGTACGTACGGTAGCCAAGTTAGGGCCCATATCGGTAGAACCTAATTTGGTTTTGGTTTGAGATTCGAAAACCGGTTCTTCAACCTTTAATGCAATAGCAGAAACAATTGATTTGCGAATATCTGACGCTTCAAAATTTTTATTAAAAAACTCTTTAACCGTTCTAACTACAGCTTCTTTAAAAGCTGCTAAATGCGTACCACCTTGGGTGGTATTTTGTCCGTTAACAAAAGAATAATATTCTTCTGAATATTGTGATTTACTGTGGGTGATTGCCAATTCGATATCGTTACCACGTAAATGGATGATTGGATAAACCATATCGTCTTGCGAAATATTTTCTTCTAATAAATCTTTTAAACCGTTTTCAGAAAAGAACTTTTCACCATTATAAATTATAGTTAATCCCGTATTTAGGTAACAATAATTTTTAAGCATGCGTTCTATATATTCATTTCTGAATTTGTAGTTTTTAAAAATAGTTTCGTCTGCCAAAAAGGTAACTTTGGTTCCGCGGCGTTTGCTGCTTTCTACAGCATCTTCTTCTTGCGTTAAATTACCTGCAGAAAATTCTGCAGCTTTATGCATATTATCGCGAACCGATTCAACACGGAAAAAACTAGAAAGTGCATTTACTGCCTTTGTACCTACCCCGTTTAAACCAACCGACTTTTTAAAAGCTTTAGAATCGTACTTACCTCCGGTATTCATTTTAGAAACCACATCAACCAACTTACCTAAAGGAATTCCACGTCCGTAATCACGAACCGAAACCAGGCGGTCTTTAATGGTAACTTCAATGGTTTTACCGGCTCCCATAACGAATTCATCGATACAGTTGTCTAAAACTTCTTTTAATAAAATGTAAATACCATCATCCGGAGATGAGCCATCTCCAAGCTTTCCGATGTACATACCGGGACGCATTCTGATGTGTTCTTTCCAGTCGAGAGAACGGATATTATCTTCGGTATATTGGTTTTGCTCTTGCATAAATACTATTCTATTTTTCGCTAATTTACTTAAAATTGTGAAACTTTAAAAGTTCTGAAAATTAATATTTCTTTAAACAGTTAATACCTACAATGTAATACACGATTGATATTTAACTGAAACACTGAACGTTACTTTTAGTGTTTTATTGAAGTTGTTGTAAACAAATTTATTAAACCACAGCGCCAAACAACGGCTTTAAACGAGTTTATAAGCTTATTTTCTCACCTTGTTTCGGGAAAATATAATGTACGTGATATGGGTTTTTAGCTAACAATTCTTGCTGAATCACAGCTTCATTATCACCTTCTGGTTTAATATGCGTAATAATTACGTTCAAATTTTTTAATGCTTTTTTGCCGGTAAATTGAGCTAAGCTAGCTAATTCTTCTTGCAATAAATTTGGAGTTAAATGGCCAAAAAGCAAATGTTCGGGTTGTGCGTTTGGGAAAGAAACCTCAATTAAAATAGCTTTAAGCTGTTTGTTTTTAATTAATGGCGCAACATATTGCCATAAGTTTTTTAGCTGCTCGCTTTTTTCTAATCGGTCTGCTCCTGTATCACTTAAATACAACACATAATTTTGATTGGCATCTGCAATTAAAGCAGCCGAACTTTTATAGGGTTTAACATGATCTAAAACAAATGGCGTTGCTGTAAGCTTTGTATTTTGCAACGCAACGGGTTTTTTAGCTGTTAAATAATGATATTGGTATTTGTTTAAAATAGGCGTTTGCCCATCGTTAGCAAAATTAATCCAGGTGCTGTTTATAAAGTAATGATCTTTGTAAATATCTATTACAAAATCGAATCCGTAAATTGGTTTTTTAGCATCGGAAGGCGAATTGATTATTAAGCCGGAATTATGATCTAAATGCCCGTGGGTAATAAAATAACCTTTAATGTAGTTTTGTAAAACATCGGCTTCTGTGGTTGTAAAAGTTTTATTTTCAACCGCTTTTTTAATTCCAGATCCTACGGTTCCGGCATCAAAACAAATAAATTCATTGGCGTTGTGTTCGCCTATTAAATATGCCGATAAATTTCCTTCTAATCCTCCGCCATAAACACCTAAAGGCACAATATCAAAACTTGGAGTTTGGGCAAATACAAAACTTGACAAACAAACAGAGAATAAAAAGGAAGTAATTTTTTTCATATTTATTTTTATACAAAGGTACTTTAAAAACCAGCAAATTCAGCACTTTGATGCGAAACAATTTATTTATGATGGATGCTTTTAATATCGTTTATTAATTGTTCGGCAATAGGTTTTGGCACTTCGTAATATTTAATAATTGGGCTCGATAATTTATCGGGTTTAATTTTAACGCCGTACATTTTACAATATTCTTTTGTAAATTCAGCTCCGAAATACAAAATCATAGCCGAATAATATACCCAAACTAAAATTAACATAACCGATCCGGCAGCTCCGTAAGCCGTTGCAATATTCGTATTGCCCAAATAAAACCCGATTCCGTATTTACCTAACATAAATAAAACAGCTGTAAAACAAGCTCCAACCGAAGCATCTTTCCATCTAATATGTCCGCCCGGCAAAACCTTATAAATAACTGCAAACAAAATGGCTACAACAAGTAAAATAACCACATTGTTTAAAATCAGCATCAAATAAACTGAAAAGTCGAACAAATCTTTAAAAAAGTTATTGTAAATAAAATCTAAAGCTGAGTTTAAAATTAAGGTTACCAACAAAATAAATCCTAAACTAACAATCATGGAAAAAGACAGCAAACGATTAATTACAAAACGTAAAATACCTTTGGTTGGCTTAGCCTGAAAACCCCAAATGTAATTAATAGAACTTTGAATTTCGGCAAAAACTCCGCTGGCACCAAACAACAAAGTTACACCACCAACAATGGCAGCTATTTTATTTTCGCCATCAATGTTTATGTTTTGCATGGCAGTTTCTATTTGTTGTGCCGAATTTTGTCCAACCAAAGCGCTAATTTGTGCAAATAATTCGCTACGCACTTCGGTTTCTCCATAAAAATACCCGCAAACCGCAATTATTATAATAGATAAAGGTGCAATTGCAAAAACGGTATAATACGACAACGCAGCGCTAAATTTAAGCGCATTATCGTTTAAAAAACTTTGTACGGAATTGTTTAACAACCTAACAACAGGATGTTCTTTTAAAAATTGAATAATAAAATTGGTAAACTTCATTACGTAACTGGTTGCTTTTTTGTTGGAAAGGTTTTTAAAGTAATCTTATATTTTCACTGCTAAATATACGCAATTAAAGCAGAAATATTAATTGCCTTATTTTATTAAACAGCTAATTTATTTTTATATTTTGCTTTCTTAGAAAAATGTCAGATATTCAAACAAAATATGCATTATGAGAAAAAATAATAGAATCACATTTCAATTTATATCTGAACCAACCGATGTTAATTTTGGAGGAAAAGTTCACGGCGGGGTTGTAATGAAATGGATTGATCAGGTTGCGTATACCTGCGCAAGTACTTGGGCCGAAAAATATTGCGTTACCATTTATGTTGGTGGTATTCGATTTTACAAACCCATAAATATTGGCGAAGTAATTAAAGTTGACGCCTACGTTATTTATACCGGTAAAACCAGCATTCATATTGCAGTTGATGTTTATTCTCGCGGAATTCAGAATCCTAATTTTGTTAAAAAAACGCACTGCGTGATTGTTTTTGTAGCTGTTGATGGAAACGGAAAACCATCGAATGTAGAAAAATTTGTTCCACAAGACGAAATTGAAAGCAAATACGAAGAATATGCGTTGCGATTAAAAGCTTTACGCGAAAATATTGATAAAGAAATGATGCCGTTTATTGAAGAGCAAAATTAACTAAACTGAAATGAAAAATTTATCTTTACTTTTACTGCTTTTGTTTTTTGCTTCATGTGGTCCGATGTCTAAAATTTCTAAAAAAAATGAATACCAATACGTAAGTTTAAACGACCAAAAGACCCTGATTAAAATGACTAAAAACAAAAAAATAGATTTTATTAGTTATCAACCTACAGGTTTTATAAATCCAAAAAACAACAAGCAATTTAAAAAACTAAAAAAAGCATCGCAATCAGCGGACATTACCAATTTAAACGATGTTATAACTTGTGGGTTTATTATAAATTCAGATTATACAAATCTTGCAGGAAAAGATTTTTACATATTACTAAACCCAAAAAATAAAGTTATTGTAGATTCCACCCAATATGAACATTATAAAAAAAGAATTGATAATGATATAGTTGAGCTGATTATAAATAAACAATCTCCGCTTTCAGAACAATTATTTATATGGGAGAATATTTACATAAATTACGGAAGGCCAAATGTAAAAACAACCTTCAAAGCACCACAAAAAAATTAACTAACATACAAATTTCCACTATGAAAAAATCACTTTTACTAACCTTGCTTTTTATAGCAACAACAACTTTTGCACAAAAACAAAATGCTACCATTTTTTGGGACAATCTTACAAAGCTTTGCGGACAATCTTTTGAAGGAAAAATTGTAAAAGGCGGCAAAGAAGGAGACGGATTTACGGGCGAAAAATTAGTAATGCACGTAATGAGCTGCGATAAAAATGAAATTCGCGTTCCGTTTCACGTAGGTAACAACCATTCTAGAACTTGGGTTTTAACCAAAGACAGCAAAGGGCTTATTACCTTAAAACACGACCACAGAAAAGAAGATGGATCTGAAGATGAAGTAACACAATATGGCGGAACGGCATCTAATTACGGAAGCGAAACTTTACAATATTTTCCAGCCGATATTTTTACACAAAAGCTAATTGGTTATGCTTACAGCAACGTTTGGTGGATTACTTTAACCAAAGATGCTTTTAGTTATAACTTAGAAAAAATTGATACTGATCGTGTTTTTAGCGTAGTTTTTGATTTAAAAAAGCAAGTAGAAACTCCGGTAAAACCTTGGGGAACAAAATAAAAAAAAGGAAGTACAAATTGTACTTCCTTTTTTTATTTTTATACCCTACCTTTTAAGGCGTTAAATACCCAAGCAATGGCAAAAAAACCAATGCCCACAGCTGCAAAACCTAAGCCAGCAACTTCGTAATATCTAAAAACCCCTAAAGTAATTAACAAAATACCCATTACAATCATAATAAGAGTTGCCCACCCCAAAATTGAATTTTTATTCATCATTTTCTTATTATCTTTATTTTTCATAGCCTGAAGTTGCTTGTTATTTTTTTACATTTTCAAAAATAGAAATTAATGTTTCTTTCAGCAAATCATTGTGCGAAATATTTCCGGCATCAACGCCCTTGCTTTTTACATCCAATCGGTGCAAAGCACTAATAATTTTTGCTGTATTTTTCATCGGAAACAACTTAGCAGCTTGTTCTATTTCACCCACAAAATACGGGCTCATTTTTAAAACCGATGCAGCATTGCTTTTATTTGGTAATGCATGATAAGTTAAAATACGTTTAAAATGCGTATACAACGCACTAATGGTTAACAGCACTGGGTTAGCAGACGGATCTTTAGAAAACTGATTGATGATGCGATACGATTTTTGCACATTTAACGTACTAATGGCACTAATTAGCTCAAAATTATTATAATCTTTACTAAAACCAATATTCTGCTCAATAATATCAACCGTAATTACATCACCTGGTTTTAATAAAATAGCCAGCTTATCAAACTCATTAGAAATTCGGGTTAAATCAGTTCCTAAAAATTCAATAAACAAAGCAGCTGCTTTAGGTTCAATAGTTAGTTTTTTGGTTTTTAGCACGCCGGTCATCCATTTAAGCACCTCGTTTTCATATTTCTTTTTACTATGAAAAATATAATTTTGTTTGGTAAGTGCTTTAGTAACTTTTAATTTTCCGTCTAGCTTATCACGTTTGTAACAAAAAACTAAAATGGTAGTTGGTTGCGGATTTTCAACATAAGCGGTTAGTTCGTTTATGTTTCTAGAAAGTTCTTGCGCTTCGCGCACAATAATAACTTGCTTTTCTCCCAACATCGGAAAACGCTTGGCAGCGCCAACAACATCCTGAATAGAAACATCTTTTCCGTACAAAACTGTTTGATCAAAACCACGGCTTTCTTCGGGTAAAACATTGTTTTCTATAAACTCAGCTATTTTATCTATATAGTAAGGTTCATCTCCCATTAAAAAATAAATCGGCTTTACATTTCCTGCTTTTATTTCTTTAATGATATTTGATACGTTATCCATCAATTTTTGTATTTTAAAGAAAAATTAATAGATATTTGCAACATGCAAACGCTTAATTTTCCTACTTTTAAGTTTCGCTTCAAAAATAGCGAAAATAAAACATCTATTTTCGATGTAGTACGCAAAAAATTTGTGATTCTTACTCCCGAAGAATGGGTAAGACAGCACGTAGTACATTATCTGATTCAAAATAAAGGTTATCCCTTATCGCATATTAATGTTGAAAAAGTGGTGAAAATTAATACCATGAACAAACGTTACGATGTGGTTGTTTTTAATCCGGACGGAAGTATTTTTTTATTGGTAGAATGCAAAGCGCCTCAAGTTACCATAACACAAGAAACTTTTGATCAAATTGCGCGATATAATGGGGTGCTTGATGCCAATTATTTAATGGTTACCAACGGCATCAATCATTATTTTTGTAAATTAGATTACGAAAATCAAGGTTATGTTTTTTTACAAAATTTACCTTAACAAATGAAAAACAAAATTTTATTATATGCTTTACCTGTTATTCAGGTACTAACCTTAAGCTGTAAAAAAGATTTAAAAATGGATACCGAAACACAAACCGATTCGGTTACTTTTGTTGATTCTGATTTAGAGCGTAAAATTCATTTACGCAATGCGAAAAACAAAAAAGCCATTTTTTTCCCAGATTCGTTAAACAGCGATATTTACATTCAAAACATTTTAAAGCTCGAAAACGAGCTGGATTCGTTATTGCGCAAAAAAAGCAGCTTAGAAGCGAATTTACTGTACGAAGATTATTCGCAAGAACTTATTGCCAATTTAACCTCGTTTAACTTTACAAAAAGTGATATTTTAGATAATTATGTAAATTATCCGCCCAACGAAATTCCGGAAGAATGGAAAAAACAAATTGAATATTTAAAAACTTTAGGCATAGAATTGGTTTACGAAGGCGAAGGATATTACAGCTTTCAGTTTAAACACGATTATTTTTATCAGCTTTTTAAAGGTAAAGTAACCTCAGATTTAGAAACCTTTTTAAACAATTATGCCGAAGATAGCAAAGTTGTTTTTCAGGTTGATGCTGGCATTGTTGTACCGTGGAAAGAAATTAGAAAGCGCATTTTGCGTTGGGAAAAGTTTATTATAGATAACCCCGAATCGCGTTACAATACCACCGCCAAAGAAGTTTATGCATTTTATTTAAGCTGCTATTTATTAGGCATGGAAAATACGCGTACCTACGAGGCAAAAACGCGTGAAATATATCCTGAAATTAAAAACGATTATTTGTTGTTTATAAGCGGAAATCCAAATTCGTTTAGTACCGAATTAACCAAGGAATATTTAGAATATTTTGATTACGCTGCTAAAAATTTAAACAACGACCAATTTGAACAAGAAATTCAGCAGCATGTTATTGACATTTTGCAAGAAACATTAAACTACAAAACCAATTGAAACAATTAGCCCTTGTAATATTAAACTGGAATGGTAAAAACTTACTAGAACAATTTTTACCATCGGTCGTAAAATATTCACAACAAGCACAAATATATGTTGCAGATAATGCATCAACAGATAATTCTGTTGCATTTTTACAACAGCATTATCCTGAAATTATAATAATTCAAAACGATAAAAATTATGGGTATGCAGCAGGTTACAACTTGGCCTTAAAAAAAGTTGAAGAACCTATTTTATGCTTACTAAATTCGGATATTGAAGTTACAGAAAATTGGTTAACACCTATTTTAAATGTTTTTTCTGAAAAGCAAAATGTTGCCATTGTGCAACCACAAATTGCCGATTATAAAAACAAAAAATTATATGAATATGCTGGTGCTGCCGGCGGATTTATAGATAAATACGGATTTGCTTATTGCCGCGGCCGTATTTTTGAAACGTTAGAAGCTAAAAACACGTACGGCTCTGCTCCTATTTTTTGGGCATCTGGAGCATGTTTTTTTATTAAAAAAGATGTTTTTAATTCCTTACAAGGTTTTGACACCGATTTTTTTGCACATCAAGAAGAAATAGATTTATGTTGGCGTGCATATAATGCCAATTATCAAGCCTATTATTGTGCCGAATCTACGGTATATCATTTAGGTGGTGCAACCTTACAGCATAGCAATCCTAAAAAAACGTTTTTAAATTTTAGAAACAGCTTGTGCATGTTGGCCAAAAACCTTCCTAAAAATAAATTATTTGCTATTATCTTTTTGCGCTTGTGTTTAGATGGTTTAGCAGGCGTGCGTTTGTTTTTTAAAGGACAATTTGCACATGTTTGGGCCATTATAACTTCTCATTTTGCTTTTTATCGCATGCTAAGTAAAATGTTGAAGAAAAGAAATGGAACACATAAAGAATCGTATTATGGTTCAAAATCAATCATTTGGGCGTACTTTATAAAAAATATAACACATTTTAGTAATATTTAGCATAATTTTATAATTTAAAAACATTTTAAGTCAAATATCTTTATAATTTTGTGGTATTAATAAACGTATAACTCAAACTTTATGAAAAAAGTATTCATTGCTTTATCTGTGGTTGCTTTAACGCTTTCTTCTTGTGGAGCAAAGAAACAAGTAGCAGAATTAGAAGCTAAAAATCAAGAAATTCAAGACTTATTAAACAGCTGTACTGTGAAATTAAACACAACGTTAGCTGAGAAATCTCAATTAAGCGAAGAAGTTTCTAACTTAAGAAGAAACAACATCGATTTAATTAGCAACATGGGTAATTTAACTACCTTAACTAAAAAAGGTGCTGAAAATCTTGAAAAATCTTTAGAAAGTTTAAAAGAAAAAGATTTAAGAATTACTCGCTTACAAGATGCTTTAACTAAAAAAGACAGTGTTACTTTAGCATTAGTTTCAGCTTTAAAAAGCGATGTTGGTTTACAAGATCCAGACATTAACATTAATGTTGAAAAAGGAGTTATCATGATTTCTATCGCTGATAACTTATTATTCAAATCAGGTAGCTACCAAGTTAGCGCTGGTGCGAAAAAAGTATTAGCTAAAGTTGCACAAGTTGTAAAAAGCAAACCAGAATTTGAATGTATGATTGAAGGACATACTGATAATTTATCTATCAAAAACTCAATCATTCAAGACAACTGGGATTTATCTGTTAAACGTGCTACATCAATTGCTCGCGTTTTACAAGATGATTTAGGAGTTGATCCAAAACAATTAATTCCTGCTGGTCGTAGCTTCTACGTTCCTGTAGCTCCGAACGATACAGCTGCTAACCGCGCTAAAAACCGTAGAACAAAAATCATTATTATGCCAAAAATCGATCAGTTTTATGAAATGATCGAAAGTGAAATGAAAAATCTTTCTGAGGTAAAATAATTACTTACATAAAAAGGCAGCTTTAAAGCTGCCTTTTTTATTTTAATGAAATTGAATAGAATTGTTTATATTTTCGAGTACTTGAAATGAATCAGAATCAAAACAAGATCCGTGTTGGCAATAAATAATTTCACATAACATTAATCGATTATTTACAACTTTAGTACTGGTTAAGTTGTACTGAATTTCATTATCTAAATTAAAACTTGTTGTTAAATAGTTATCCGTTATTTTGTAGGTACTTTGTAAAGATGGTGTGCTAAAATCTGAATTTACCAACTGATGCGCTTTTAACTGTTTTAAAAAACTAGCGTTTAAAACTTCATTACAATACGGTTTTTCAAAAATGGTAACAGAAAGTTCGGTTAATCCATCTTCTGAAATCGCTCTAAAAATATCGCATCGAAACGGATTTAAAAATTCTGGAATTTTTAAGCTACATAAATTAGCTATTTGATGTGATTTATATTTTATAGTACCTTCTGCTAAAGAAGGGCTTGGTACAACGTTCAACATATTTATAGAATTTGCTGTAAAAAAACAGCTTCATTATCGGACAATTAAACGCAAAAAACAGGCTTTTTATTGCCTGTTTCTTATTATATAAATATTGTAAATATTAAAAAATATTTTCTCCGTTAGAATTGGTGGTTAAAACTGCCGACATGTAATCAAAAAAAGGACGGAAGCCCAAAAAACAGGCAATAACCTTATTGTAAAAATCAGGAGATAGCACTTCGGCATCTGTAAAATCTTTATAAATAATAAATGATTTCTTTTTCAGTAAATCAATTGCAGGATGATCCTTAGGATATCCTTTCGGAGCCGTTTTTAATTCTTCGCTTTCTAATCCGTCGTATAATTTTTTAAATTCAGGCGTGGTAAAAAAGCTTCTAAATTCATCCGGATCTAAAGCTATTTCTTCGCGAATACGTTTTAAATCATTAGGTTCGGGACCATAAAATCCGCCAGCAACGCGGCAACCTCCTGGTTTAATTCGTAAAAAATAACCACCGCGCAAATACGGTTTTTGACGCGGAATATGCAAGCCAAAATAATCTTTATACGGGAGCTTGTTTTTAGAAAAACGTGCATCACGATATAACCTGTGAATATGAATAGGTTCTAACTGATCGTGCTTTTCCATTTCAGCGTACAAGCTTTTAAAAAAGTTTTTAACCTGATCAAACTCAACGTCTATTTCGGGTTTATGTTCGGTAAACCATTCGCGGTTGTTGTTTTGCGCAATGGCTTTTAAAATATTAAGATTACCTGGCGTAAGTTGTTCCATGATATTTAAATTTTATGCAATAAAAAAACCTCGAACTTTAGGGCTCGAGGTTAAATTTATGAAATAATATTCAATTATTTTACTTCTTCAAAATCTACATCTTGAGTTGCATCTCCACCACCTTGGTTTGGTTGTGCTTGTTGTGCCGCTCCTTGATCTTGTGCTTTGTACATTTCTTCTGATGCAGCTTTCCATGCTTCGTTAATTTTATCTAACGCTGGAGTAATTGTAGCTACGTCACGAGTTTCGTAAGCTTTTTTAAGCTCTTCTAAAGCACCTTGAATTGCAGTTTTGTTTCCTTCTGATAATTTGTCACCAAATTCAGTTAATTGCTTTTCTGTTTGGAAAATCATTGAATCTGCTTCGTTTAATTTTTCAGCAGTTTCTTTTGCAATTTTATCAGCTTCAGCATTTGCTTCGGCTTCTTGTTTCATTCTTTCAATTTCTTCAGCAGTTAAACCAGATGAAGCTTCGATACGAATATCGTGAGATTTACCAGTTCCTTTATCAGTAGCTGAAACTTTAATAATACCGTTTGCATCAATATCAAAAGTTACTTCAATTTGAGGCACACCTCTTTGTGCTGGTGGTAAACCTTCTAAGTGAAAACGACCAATTGTTTTGTTATCGTTTGCCATTGGGCGCTCACCTTGTAACACGTGAATTTCTACTGATGGTTGGTTATCAACTGCAGTTGAGAAAATTTGAGATTTTTTAGTTGGAATAGTTGTATTCGCTTCAATTAATTTAGTGAATACTCCACCCATTGTTTCAATACCTAATGAAAGCGGTGTTACGTCTAATAATAATACGTCTTTTACTTCACCAGTTAAAACACCACCTTGAATAGCAGCTCCTACAGCAACAACCTCGTCTGGATTAACTCCTTTAGATGGTTTTTTACCGAAGAATTTTTCTACTTGTTCTTGGATTACTGGTATACGTGTAGAACCACCAACTAAAATTACTTCATCAATATCAGATGTAGATAAACCAGCATCTTTTAATGATTTTGCAACAGGTTCCATAGAACGTTTTACTAAATCAGCAGCTAATTGCTCAAATTTAGCACGCGTTAAAGTTTGTACCAAGTGTTTTGGTCCTGTAGCTGTTGCAGTAACGTATGGTAAGTTAATTTCTGTTTGAGTTGAAGATGATAATTCAATCTTCGCTTTTTCAGCAGCTTCTTTTAAACGTTGTAATGCCATTGGATCTTGACGTAAATCAATTCCTTCTGCCGCTTTAAAATCTTCAGCTAACCAGTCAATAATAACTTGGTCAAAATCATCACCACCTAAGTGTGTATCTCCGTTTGTAGATAAAACTTCAAAAACACCGTCACCTAACTCTAAGATAGAAATATCAAAAGTACCTCCACCTAAATCGTAAACAGCAATTTTTTTATCTTGTCCACCTTTATCTAATCCGTAAGCTAATGCAGCTGCAGTTGGCTCGTTGATAATACGCATTACTTCTAAACCTGCAATTTGACCTGCTTCTTTAGTTGCTTGACGTTGCGCATCATTAAAATATGCAGGTACTGTAATAACTGCTTGAGAAACTGGTTGACCTAAAAAGTCTTCAGCTGTTTTTTTCATTTTTTGTAGAATCATTGCAGATAATTCTTGTGGCGTATATAAACGTCCGTCAATATCTACACGTGGTGTATCATTATCACCTTTTACTACTTTGTACGCAACATTACCTAATTCACTAGAAACGTCTGAGAATTTTTCTCCCATAAAACGTTTAATAGATGCAATAGTTTTTGTTGGGTTAGTAACCGCTTGGCGTTTTGCCGGGTCACCTACTTTAATTTCACCACCTTCTACAAATGCGATTACAGACGGTGTAGTTCTTTTACCTTCAGCATTAGCAATAACAACTGGTTCATTACCTTCCATTACTGTAACGCATGAGTTTGTTGTACCTAAGTCAATACCTATAATTTTGCTCATAATATTTTATTATCTATTTTATGTTTTAAACTTCTTTATTCAACCATGTTGGTTGCTTTGAATTAGTCAATCTTTGTGCCAAAATAAAAGTTACTAAATAAAATGTCAAATTGTCATTTTCATTTTGTTTGCGCCGACGTTTCGTCACAAAAAATAAAAAAAATCTGCCAAAAGCAAACTGATTTTCTGCCAAAATTATAATGAATTCATTTTATCTCTTAAATATCAAAAAGGAATTTAAATAACAATAAAACTCATTTTTTCCAAATTTAGTACCTAATAACATCTAGATTTACTTAATCAGATTAGGTAAGAATAACGAAACACAAAGTTAATTTCAATAAAAACACAATCAAACCAACAAAATAAAACACATAACGCAACGTAAATTACGAAACTGTGTTTTTTATGTAATAATTTAATAATAAAAAATTAATTAAATTTTAATACATCTTGGTTCGGTAAAAAACGAACTAATTTATATATTTGCATTTTTACTTACAAAATGGATAAAACTTTAGAAAAATTAATAGATAATTATACGGAGCATTGTTTAGAAAGTTATAAGCTTAGCCCGTTGCAAGCAAAAATATTTGCTTATGTATTAATTTATGGTAGAAAGAACGAAATTACTTTTGACCAAGTTATAGATTATACCAAAGCTTGTAAAAGTTCAGTATCAACGAGTTTAAATAGTTTGATTGATCAGAAAAGAATTGTTTTTGAAAACAAACCTAACGATCGGAAAAAATATTACAAGATTAACCGAATGTCTGATTTATTAGAACATGCCAAGGGTATTATTACCCGCGAACTAGTTTTAATTGACGATATGATTGATTATTTTCAGCAAACTGCAGAAAACAAAGACGATTTAATTCAGGTAAATAATATTGAAGCTTTCAAGTACTACCTAGAACAAATTAATTACACCATAGATAATACCTTAACAAAAATCCAATACTAAATTCTTTATATTAAAATGATAAAAAAAACATTTGTACTTATCACTTTATTTGGTACGTTAACTTTTGTATCATGTAATAAAACAGCAGAACAACCACAACCTGCTCCATTAGCATTACAAGCTATAACTGTAACCCAAGCACCCGCTCAGGTTAATTTAGAATTCCCAACTAAAATTGAAGGTTTAAAAAACATTGAAATTAGACCTAAAGCTAACGGATTCATTAAAGAAATTTATGTTGATGAAGGACAAAGCGTAAAAAAAGGCCAACTTTTATTTAAATTAGAAACTGACGTATTAACACAAGATGCATCTGCCGCAAAAGCTGCTATTGAAGCTGCTCAGGTTGAAGTAGACCGTTTAACTCCGTTAGTAGAAAAAGGAATTGTTGGTAGCGTTTTACTAGAAGCTGCAAAAGCACGTTTAGCGCAAACCAAAGCAACATATAGCGGAATTGTAGCCAATATAAACTATGCAAACGTAGTTGCACCAACCGATGGTGTTATTGGTGCATTACCATATAAACCAGGAGCATTAGTTAGTTCTACTATTAATCCGCCTTTAACCACTATTTCAGATACCAAACAAGTTCGCGCTTATTTTAATCTAAATGAAAAGCAAATGATTGCATTTGCTAAAAACGTTCCGGGTGCATCAACACCAGAAAAAATTAAAAATGCACCAGCTGTACAATTAAGATTGGTTGACAATAGCATTTTTTCTGAATCAGGTAAAATTGCTGCAATTGAAGGTTTAATTGATGCAAATACGGGTACTACGCGTTTACGTGCCGATTTTAATAATCCGGATGCTATTTTACGTTCAGGATCAAGCGGAACTATTATTTTTCCGGTAAGCTATGAAAACGTATTAGTAATTCCACAAAAAGCGGTGTTAGACTTACAAGGTAAAAATTTAGTTTATGTTGTAGATAAAGATGGTATTGCACAATCTCGCACAGTAGAAATTTTAAATCAAACAGATCGTGAATATATTATTGCTTCTGGTTTAGAAGTAGGAGATGTAATTGTTACGGAAGGATTAGCAAAAGTTAGAGACGGGCAACCGGTTACTGTAACACTTTCTTCTAAAAACGATAATTAAACAGCAACATCTGCTAAATAAATAATTAAAATTTATGATAAAAACATTTATTGACAGACCCGTTCTGTCAACAGTAATATCAATATTAATCACTATCCTTGGTGTTTTAGGATTAATATCATTACCGGTAGAACAATATCCAGAAATTGCACCACCAACGGTACAAGTTATGGCAAATTATACCGGGGCAAATGCTGAAACAGTATTAAATTCTGTTATTATTCCGTTAGAAGAACAAATTAACGGAGTTGAAAACATGACGTACATGACGTCAACCGCTGCAAATGATGGTAGTGCCAACATTACGGTTTTTTTCGAACTGGGTACAGATCCGGATATTGCCGCAGTAAACGTACAAAACCGTGTAGCAAGAGCTACAAGCAGATTATTACGCAATTGTAAATCAAACGGGGGTAACTACGTTTAAATCGCAAACATCTGCAGTAATGTTCTTGTCGTTATTTTCAGAAAACCCTGATTATGACGCAACATTCGTACAAAACTACGCTAACATTAATATTGTACCTAAACTTCAACGTGTTAGAGGGGTTGGTCAGGTATTAGTTTTTGGTGGTAAAGATTACTCAATGCGTATTTGGATTGATCCAGATAAAATGTCAGCTTATAAAGTTTCGCCAGCCGAAATTCAAGCAGCGTTATTAGAACAAAACATTGAGGCAGCACCAGGTAAATTTGGTGATAATTCAGACGGTGTTTACGAATATGCTATTAAATATAGCGGTCGTTTTAACCAAGTTGAAGAATACGAAAATATTGTTATTAAATCTTTAGGCAACAACCAATTTGTTCGTATTGGCGACGTTGCTGATATTGAACTTGGTGCTTTTAACTATGCTGTAAATAACTACGGTATGGGTAAACCTGGGGTTGCAATGGGTATTTTTCAAACTTCAGGATCAAACGCAAATGATATTATTGAAGAACTGAATTCAATTTTAGCTGAAGAATCTAAATCATTTCCAAAAGGTTTAAAATACATTATTCCAATGGACGTTAAAACGTTCTTGGATGCATCGATAGAAAAAGTTACACACACGCTTCTTGAAGCCTTTTTATTAGTATTTATCGTGGTTTATATCTTTTTACAAGATTTTAAATCAACTTTAATTCCTGGTATTGCTGTACCAGTATCTATTGTAGGTACATTCTTTTTCTTGCAAATGTTTGGTTTCTCAATCAACTTATTAACCTTATTTGCTATGATTCTGGCCATTGGTATTGTGGTAGACGACGCCATTGTTGTGGTTGAAGCCGTCCATGCCAAGCTAGAAGAAGGATATACCGACGCTAAAGAAGCTACAAAAAGTGCGATGAGCGAAATTACAGGTGCTATTGTATCTATTACCTTAGTAATGTCTGCTGTTTTCGTGCCGGTATCTTTCCTTTCAGGACCTGCTGGGGTTTTCTATAAACAATTTGCTATTACTTTAGCAGTAGCCATCGTAATTTCAGCAATTAACGCGCTAACGCTTTCACCAGCTTTATGTGCTGTGTTATTAAAACCACACAACCCAGAAAAAAACAATCAGAAAAAAGGCGTAAAAGACCGTTTCTTTATTGCATTTAACACAGGTTTTGATGTGTTAACCGATAAATACGTTGGTTCCATCAAAGCTTTGATCAAACATAAATGGATTACTGGTACTATTTTGGTAGCTTCTGGTGTTTTTGGTTGGTATTTATTTAGTACTACTCCTGCTGGATTTATTCCGAGTGAAGACCGTGGTGCAATTATTATGGACTTAAGCATGCCAGCTGGTACAACTTTAAAAGAAACACAAAAAGTTTTATTTGAAATTGATACGATGTTAGCTGAAATGCCTGAAGTTGAATCACGAATGATTGTTGCTGGTCGTAGTATTATTAACAACATTAACGGTGGATCATACGGAATGGGAATTGTTAAACTTACCGATTTCGAATTCCGTAAAGATGATAGCTTAAGTGTTGATCGCGTGGTGCAAAAACTAACAGCTAAAACAGCGGCTAGATTTAAAGATGCACGTATTTTATTCTTAGTTCCGCCATCAGTTCAAGGTTTCGGTACTGCCGACGGTTTTGAGGTTAACTTACAAAGTAAAAATGACGACAGCTGGGAAGATATGAATGCCAATATTGGCGCTTATATTCAGGCGTTAAATGCTCGTCCAGAAATTATGTATGCCATTTCTAACTTTAACCCTAACTTCCCTCAGTATCAAATGGATATTGATGTAGATCGCGCTAAAAATGCTGGGGTTTCTGTTACAAATATTGTAAATACCATGCAAGGTTATTATGGTGGATTATATACAACCGATTTTAACCGATTTGGTAAGCAATACCGTGTAATGATTCAGGCCAAACCACAAGATATTGACAAGTTATCGTCAGTTGAAAAAATTAACGTTAAAAACAACGCTGGCGAATTAATTCCTATTTCTCAGTTTATTACGTTTAGTAAAGTTTATGGTCCAGAATCTGTTTCAAGATTTAACATGCTTAAATCTGCAAAAATTACAGGTAAAGCTGCACCAGGTTATTCATCTGGAGATGCTATTCGTGTTGTACAAGAAGTTGCTGCCGAGCATTTAAACCCAACTTACGAATATGAATTCTCTGGGATGTCAAGAGAAGAAATTTTAGCGGGTAACCAAGCTACGTTAATTTTCATATTATGTTTAGTATTTGTTTACTTCTTATTAAGTGCGCAGTACGAAAGTTACATTTTACCATTAGCAGTAATTTTCTCTTTACCGGTGGGTATTGTTGGAGCTATTTACTTTATTAATTTGGCAGGGTTAGAAAATAACATTTATTTCCAAGTTGCCTTAATTATGCTTGTAGGTCTACTTTCTAAAAATGGTATTTTAATTGTAGAATATGCTATTCAACGTAGAAGAAACGGTATGTCAGTAGTTCACGCTGCTTACGATGGTGCTAAAGCTCGTTTACGTCCAATTTTAATGACATCGTTTGCCTTTATTTTAGGATTAGTACCGTTGGCTTTCTCTACCGGAGTTGGTGCCGTTGGTAACCGTTCTATTGGTATGGGAGCTGTTGGAGGAATGCTTATCGGAACCTTAATTGGGGTATTTATTATACCGGTTCTGTTTGTTATTTTCCAAAACTTACAAGAAAAAGTAAGTCCAAATAAATTTAAAACGATTGAAGAAACTGACAATGAATAAAAATATTACTAGAATATCGGTTGTTGTTGGGGCAAGCTTTTTAATGCAATCTTGTTTAGTTGCTAAAAAATACGAACGCCCTAACTTAAAAGCTGAAGAAAATTTCAGAACCGAAGTTGTTGAAAAAGATACCACATCAATCGCAAAAATTGAGTGGAATAAAGTTTTTACAGATCAATATTTACAAAACTACATCCAACAAGGATTAGAAAATAATTACGACATTCAAATTGCTGCTCAAAACATTGCTGCTGCCGAGGCATCAATGAAACGTGGTAAAGCCGGATATTTCCCAACCATTAATGCATCTGCAACATGGACGCATCAGGAAATTTCTAAAAATTCTCAATTTGGGGGTTTGTTTTCTCAATTAGATCAATATCAATTATCTCCTTCCCTATCTTGGGAAGCAGATATTTGGGGTAAAATCAGAAGCAATAAAAGAGCCACAGCTGCCACGTATTTACAAAGCGTAGCAACAAACAAAGCTTTACAAGCACAAATTATTGGTTCTATTGCATCGGTTTACTACCAATTATTATCTTTTGATGCGCAATTAAAAGTTGCTGAAGCAGCTTTAAAAAACCGCGAAAAAAGTGTTGAAGTAATTAAATCTTTAAAAGAAGGCGGTACGGTAAATGAAGTTGGGGTGAAACAAACCGAATCTCAGATGCTAGCTACCAAAGTTACGATTGAAGATATTAAATACAACATTGGTGTTTTAGAAAACAGTTTAAGCATTTTAATTGGTAACGCGCCAAAAAGTATTGAACGTGCTAGCTTAGCAGATCAAAAAATTGATATTGATATTTCTACAGGAGTTCCATCAACTTTATTAGCTAACAGAGCTGATTTAATTGCTGCTGAATACAATTTAATGAGCACGTTTGAGCAAACTAACGTTGCTAGAGCTAATTTTTATCCGTCGTTTACAATCAATGCAACGTCAGGTTTTCAAGCTTTAGAAACTAAAGATTTGTTTAACGCAAATTCTTTGTTTGCTAACATTGTAACGGGTTTAACAGCCCCTATTTTAAACGGTCGTGCAATTAAAACCAATTTCGAGGTTGCTAAAGCAAACCAACAAAAAGCATTTTTACAATATGAAAAGCAATATTTAGTTGCTATTCAAGAAGTTTCTAATGCTTTTGCTAATTACGAAAACGAAACTAAAAAAATCAAAATTCGCGAGCAACAAGTTGATTTGTTACAAAAAGCAGTTGAATATTCTGACGAACTTTTAGTTTACGGTATGGTAAATTATTTAGATGTTATTACGGCAAGCGATAGCGCATTAAACGCAGAGCTTTCTTTAATAGATAACAAATACAAACAGCTTAATGCAATTATTACTTTATACCGATCACTTGGTGGCGGTTGGCAGTAATTTTTAATACAAAAAGGTCGGTTTTTAACCGGCCTTTTTTATTTAAACAAACTTGCATTTCTATCTTCATAAAAGCAAGCAAAATAAATCCAATCTACAATGCAGTATTAGCAACAATTATGCACAATTAGTAAGGCTATATAAATTTTAAATCTAATTTTTAACACAAAGCATATATTCTAAACAAAAAGTAAAAATTATTTGAAATTAGCCAACAACCCACTATATTTGTTTATAACAACAATCTCAAATTATAGTAAAATGGAATGCATCTCTGTTTTTGATATGCTTAAAATTGGCATAGGTCCATCTAGTTCTCATACTTTAGGCCCGTGGAGAGCAGCTGAAGTTTTTATTCGTGAACTAAGAGAACGCGATTTGTTAACTAAAACTAACAAAATTCAAATCGATTTATACGGTTCTCTTTCTTTAACAGGAATTGGTCACGCTACCGATTTAGCTGTTATGCTGGGATTAAGCGGTGCTGATCCGGAATATATTCCGGTAGAAAGCATTGATATAATCATATCAGCCATTAAAACAAAAAAAGAATTATACCTAGGTAACGATCATATTGTAAGTTTTGATCCCGAAACCGATATTATTTTTAATAAAAACTTTTTACCATTTCATGCCAACGGATTGCGCTTTACTGCATATACCACAGGCGAAATTTACGAATCGTATTTTTACAGTATTGGCGGTGGATTTGTTATTAAAGAAGATCAAGACAACTCAGCATCTAATTCGGCTGCTAAAAGAGAATTTCCTTATCCAATTGACAAGGCAGACGAACTATTAAAATACTGTTTATCAAACAACAAAAAAGTTTCTGAAATTGTATACGAAAATGAACTTTCATTGCGTAGCGCTGAGGAAATTGATAAAGAATTAATGCGCGTGTGGAATACCATGTTAGAATGTATTTACATTGGTTGCCACACCGAAGGAACCTTACCAGGCGGATTAAATGTTAGACGCCGTGCGTACGACATGCACAAATCGTTAATTGGTGTTTTACCATATGACGGCATGAAAGATTGGGTACATACCATTAGAAAAACTGAAGTTAAGTTTAGACAAATTTTAAAATGGGTAAGCTGTTTTGCTTTAGCAGTAAACGAGGTAAACGCATCTTTAGGACGTGTGGTAACAGCTCCAACAAATGGTAGTGCGGGTGTTATTCCTGCGGTATTGATGTATTATTTAGTAATCGAAAATCATCAAGCAACCGAAAAAGAAATAAAACAGTTTTTATTAGTTGCTGGCGAAATTGGCAGTATCTTTAAAAAAGGAGCAACTATTTCTGCAGCTATGGGTGGTTGTCAAGCCGAAATTGGCGTTTCTTCTGCTATGGCAGCAGCAGCACTTTGCGAATTAATGGGTGGTTGTCCGGAGCAAGTTTTAATTGCTGCCGAAATTGCTATGGAGCATCATTTAGGTTTAACTTGTGATCCAATCGGTGGTTTAGTACAAATTCCTTGTATTGAGCGCAATACCATGGGCGCTATAAAAGCTATAAATGCGGCAGAATTAGCCTTAGAAACAGATCCGAGAAATGCAAAAGTTCCTTTAGATAAGGTAGTAAATACCATGTGGATGACAGCCAAGGATATGAACAATAAATACAAAGAAACATCAGAAGGTGGATTGGCTGTGGCCGTTAATCTTTCCGACTGTTAATAATATACTAAAAAACCCAAAAAGAACGTCTTTTTGGGTTTTTTTAACATCAATTAGTATCGAATTAATTTTCAAATAATAAAATTTACATAACTTTACGACAAGTATAAAACTATTTCCAAATGTCTGTAGCAAAAAAAGATTACAAAGTAGTGACAACAAAATCACTAATTGACATGAAAGCGAACGGAGAAAAAATCTCTATGCTAACTGCCTATGATTATACCATGGCTAAAATTGTTGACTCTGCAGGGGTTGATGTAATTTTAGTTGGAGATTCTGCAAGTAACGTAATGGCAGGTCATGAAACTACTTTGCCTATTACTCTAGATCAAATGATTTATCATGCCTCATGCGTAGTTCGCGGAGCTAAAAGAGCATTAGTTGTGGTAGATTTACCATTTGGAACATATCAATCAGATTCAAAAAAAGCTTTAAATTCTGCCATTCGCGTAATGAAAGAAAGCGGTGCTCATGCTTTAAAATTGGAAGGCGGAAGCGAGATTAAGGATGGCATTAAAAAAATATTAGGTGCTGGTATCCCAGTAATGGGACATTTAGGCTTAACCCCACAATCAATTTATAAATTTGGAACCTATACTGTAAGAGCTAAAGAAGATGCAGAGGCAGAAAAATTAATTGAAGATGCAAAAATGCTTGAACGTATTGGATGTTTTGGTATTGTTTTAGAAAAAATTCCGGCTAAACTTGCTGAACGTGTTGCTAAGGAAGTTAATATTCCAATAATCGGTATCGGTGCTGGTGGCGGTGTTGACGGACAAGTTTTGGTATTACACGATATGGTGGGTATGAATAATGAATTTAGTCCTAAGTTTTTAAGACGCTACTTAAACCTTTACGACGATATGTCTAAAGCTATTGGACAATATGTTGATGATGTTAAAACGCAAGATTTTCCAAATAGTTCCGAACAATATTAATTTTTTAACGTTAAAGCATTAAAAAATTAAAAAAATCACAAAATAAACACATTACATCGGCTTTCTTTAGTAAATAAATAATAAAATTATATATTTGCAACTTAGATTGTTACACTAATTATTCTTGTTTTGAAAAGTTTAAAGTACATCATTTATATAATAATTACTTTTTTGTCTGTTACCTCATTAATAGCAAAAGAAGAAATTGCTGTACTTTTTCCAGAACAAGAAACCACACATATTATTGTTCCTAATTTCAGTGCTGATTTTACAGAAGCACCAGAAAACGATGTGATACAAAATATAAGGCGTTCTTGTGTTACCAAACAAGACGCCTTTACTAAACTTTTAAACCAATCCCCAACTTCATCTGGTTTAGTAATTTCTAACCTTCACGCTAAGGAAATTTCTGAGTATTTTTTATTGCTTTTTTATAAAACGCATGAAGAAATAAACTTCCTCCATCTTTTTAAATTATACTAAATTGAAACTATTTATTACAAATAACACTTAATTTCAATACTATTATTTAAAAAAATGATCCAAAAAAATATAAAAAGTATCTTTTTTGTAGCACTTGCTGCTACAGCATTTTCTTGTTCAAGCAAAAATGAAAACCAAACAACTGAACAGAAAGAATACCCTGTAATTTCAATAGTTCAACAAGATACTATTGTTAGCAATCAGTTCGTTGCTGATATTCAAGCTAAAAAAAACGTAGAAATTAACAACCGTGTTCCTGGTTTTTTAGAGCACATTTATGTTAATGAAGGACAATTTGTAAAAAAAGGGCAAAAGTTATTTAAAATTAACGATGCCGAGTTACAAATGGTTCTATTAAAAGCTAATGCAACCTTTCAACAAGCTGAAGCTGATGTTCGCATTGCCAAAGTTGAAGTGAATCAGTTACAAATCTTATTTGATAAAAATGTTGTAGCTGACAATGAATTAGAAATGGCAAAAGCAAAACTAGCAGCTGCACAGGCAAGGTTAGCACATGCTGATGCGGCACGTAAAGCTGTTTTACAAAAAATTGGTTTCACTAATATTGTTTCTCCTTTTGACGGAGTAATTGACCGTATTCCTTACAAAGAAGGAAGTGTAGTAGCAGAAGGAACTTTGTTAACTACAATTTCTAACTTAAGTGAAGTTTACGCATATTTTTCAATTCCAGAAAACTTATATTTCGAATTGATGTCGAATAACAAAATGGGTGCACATCAAAAAATTGAACTTGTTTTACCAAACGGCGCAGTATATAACCACGATGGTACCCTACAAACAGCAGAAGGAGAAATTGACAATACAACAGGTGCAATTCAATATAAAGTTGCGTTTCCTAACCCAGATAGCTTTATTAAACACGGTACTTCGGGTAGATTAATTATTTCTGACAAACAGGAAAATGCTATTTTAATTCCACAAAAATCTACATTCTCAATTCAAGACAAAACGTATGTTTTTGTTGTAGATAAAGAGAATAAAGTTAAAATGACACCTATTACCATTGGTGCAACCCTTTCGGATGCTTATATCATTACCGATGGAATCAAACCAAACGATGTAGTTATTTACGAAGGAACTCAATCTTTACGTGACGGTGATGTAATCGCTACTAGATCAATAAAATAAATATAAAAACTCCAAATTAAAATTTTCTCATGGTAGAAATGTTTATTCGACGAAAAGTACTTTCGCTCGTAATCTCAATATTTTTTGTGCTTTTGGGGCTTTTAGCTATTTTTAATCTCCCAATTACACAATTCCCAGATATTGTACCACCTTCTGTATTGGTACAAGCTAAATATACAGGTGCAAATGCCGAAGTTTCGACCGATGCAGTTGCATTACCTTTAGAACGTGCTATTAACGGTGTTCCTGGTATGACATACATGTCAACAGTAACTTCTAATGATGGAGTAACCTTAATTCAGGTTTTCTTTGAAGTAGGTACCGATCCAGACGTAGCAGCCATTAACGTACAAAACCGTGTAACCACCGTATTAGACGAATTACCGGAAGAAGTTATTCGTGCCGGGGTTACGGCAGAAAAAGAGGTAAACAGTATGTTAATGTACTTGAATATTACAAGTACGAACGAAGATCAGGACGAACAGTTTATTTTTAACTTTACAGATATCAACATTTTACAAGAATTAAAACGTATTGATGGTGTAGGTCGTGCTGAAATTATGGGGCAAAAAGAATATTCTATGCGCGTGTGGTTAGATCCTTATAAAATGGGAGCTTACAACGTATCTGCAGACGAAGTTGTTCAGGCCTTACAAAAACAAAACATTGCTGCTGCACCAGGTAAAGTTGGTGAATCATCAGGAAAAACATCAAGCCAATTACAATATGTGATTAAATATTCGGGTAAGTTTTTTGAACCTCAACAATACGAAGAAATTCCGATTAAAGCAGATGTTGATGGAACAATCTTAAAACTAAAAGATATTGCTAAAATCGAATTTGGCGCAATGAGCTACGGAATGGTTTCTAAAACAGACGGACGCCCATCAGCATCAATCATGATGAAGCAAAGACCAGGTTCTAACGCATCTGACGTAATTGCTGCTGTTAAAGATAAAATGGCTGAATTGAAAGAAACATCTTTCCCTCCAGGCGTGGAATATAGCTTAGCTTATGACGTTTCTCGTTTCTTAGAAGCATCTATTTCTGCAGTATTAGTAACTTTAATAGAAGCGTTTATTTTAGTTGCTATTGTAGTATTTTTATTCTTACAAGATTGGCGCTCAACATTAATTCCTATTTTAGCGGTACCCGTATCGTTAATCGGAGCATTTTTCTTTATGCAAATGTTTGGGTTCTCAATCAACTTATTAACCCTTTTCGCTATGGTACTAGCCATTGGAATTGTGGTCGACGACGCCATTGTTGTGGTTGAGGCCGTCCACGTTAAAATGGCCGAAGGTTTAAATGCTTTACAAGCAACATTGGCAGCAGCTAAAGAAATTGCCGGTGCAATTTTAGCCATAACCATTGTAATGGCAGCGGTATTTATTCCGGTAGCATTCTTAGATGGACCAGTTGGTGTATTTTATCGCCAATTCTCTTTAACGCTGGCTTTCAGTATCATGATTTCAGGTATTAACGCATTAACGTTAACCCCTGCCCTATGTGCTATTATTTTAAAACCGCACGAACACAAAGAAAATGACAAAAAGAATTTCTTAGACCGTTTCTTTGAACGTTTTAATAGTGGTTTTGATAAGCTTACAAACAAATACACTGCATTCCTATCTAAATTTTCAACAAAAAAATCTTTCACAATTGGTGTTTTAGTATTGTTTGTTGGTTTAGCTACCATTGCTTCAAAAATTCTTCCAACCGGATTTATTCCGTTAGAAGACCAAGGAATGGTTTATGTAAACGTAACAACACCACAAGGAGCTACTGTTGAAAGAACCGAAAAAGTTTTAGATGAAATTACGAAAATAACCGATTCTATTGATGCGGTAGAAAGTATTACAACTTTAGCAGGTTACAGCATTGTAACAGAAATTGCTGGTGCATCATACGGTATGGGAATGATTAACATGAAAGATTTTGGGGAACGCGATATAAGCGTGAACGATTTAATTAAAATCTTAAATGAAAAATCAAAAAATATTTCTGACGCTCAAATTGAATATTTTGCTCCACCAACAGTACCTGGTTTTGGTAACACCAGTGGATATGAATTACGTTTATTAGACCGTACTAAAGGAAGTATTACTAATACCGACCGAGTAAATAAAGAATTTATTCAGGCTTTAAATGAAGCGCCAGAATTACAAAACAACTTTTCATCTTTTGATGCAACGTATCCGCAATATTTAATACATATTGATTACGATATGGCTGCGAAAAAAGGAATTTCTGTTGATAATGCCATGTCAACCTTACAAACCATGTTAGGTTCTTACTACGCAACAAACTTTATTCGTTTCTCGCAAATGTATAAAGTTATGGTACAAGCAGGTCCTGAGTTCAGAGAAAATCCAGAAAGCTTACTAAACTTTTATTTAAAAAATGACAAAGGTGAAATGGTACCTTTATCAACTTTTGCAAGTTTAGAACGTGTTTATGGACCTGAGGTTTTAACGCGTTACAACATGTATATGTCAGCCATGATTAATGGTGAACCGGCAGAAGGTTACAGTTCGGGTGAAGCTATTGCTGCTATTGAGCGAGTAGCTGCCGAAAAATTACCTCGCGGATTTAGTATAGAATGGTCAGGAATGACACGTGAAGAAATTTTATCAGGTAACCAAACCGTTTATATTTTCGGGTTAGTATTGGTATTTGTTTACTTATTATTAGCAGTACAATACGAAAGTTTTATTTTACCAATTCCGGTATTATTACCATTACCAATTGGAGTATTTGGTGCTTATTTATCTTTATTATTGGCTGGGTTAGACAACAACATTTACGCACAAGTTGCCATGGTTATGCTCGTTGGGTTGCTCTCTAAAAACGCCATTTTGATTGTAGAATTTGCTTTAGCAAGACAAAAAGAAGGTTTAGATATTGTTTCTGCTGCGATTGAAGGAGCACGCGAACGTTTACGTCCGATTTTAATGACATCCTTTGCTTTCATTGCCGGATTAATTCCGTTATGTATGGCAACAGGTGCAGGCGCTGTTGGTAACCGTTCCATCGGTGTTGCGGCAGCAGGTGGAATGTTAATCGGAACATTATTTGGATTGATTATAATTCCAGGATTATATATCATTTTTGCTAAACTTGAAAATAAAAAATACAATGAAACAAACTAGTTCTAAATTATTTTATATCGGATTAATTGCTACTACCATTGTTTCGTGTTCAGCGCCCAATGTGGCAAACAAACAACAGTTAAAAGCAGTACCTACAACCGTAGATAATGATACAATTCAGGGTGAAAATGTTTTCGAAAGCTTATCACTTAAAAGCTATTTTGAAGATCCACATTTAGTTAATTTATTTAACAAAGCTGTTGTAGCAAATCCTGATTATCAAATTACACAACAACGCATTCAAATAGCGAATGCGTTTTTAACCAAAGCCAAGTTATCTAATTTACCATCGTTAGAAATCGGTGCATCGGCTTCTGGAACACATTACGGTAAATATACCATGGATGGCGTGGGTAATTATGATACCAACTTGTCTCAAAACATTACTGAGCAACAAAAAATCAATCGTGATTTTACTCCAAATTATTGGTTAGGAGCACAAACATCTTGGGAAATTTTTGCTTGGGGAAAAGTTAGAAATCAGAAATTAGCGGCAAAAAAACGTTATTTTGCAACTACTGAAGGTATTAAACTAACACAGACTTTAATTTTTACAAATATTGCTAACTTATATTACCAATTGGTAGCGTTAGATAAAAAATTAAATATTTACGAAGAAAACTATAAAATTCAAGAACGTGCGCACGAAATTATTACGGCACAACGTGTTGCAGGTAAAGCAAACGAATTGGCAGTACAGCAATTTAACGCACAAGGGAATAATTTATTAGCTGAGATTGAACGCATCCGTATTGAGGTAATTTCTGTTGAAAAAGCATTATCATCTTTAATTGGTGAATACAACGGTACGATTGAGCGCGGAACTAAGTTATCTACAAATTATTTAGAAATATTGAATCAAAACATTCCTGCTGAAACGGTTATTCATAACCGACCAGATGTAGCAGAAAGTTTTTATAACTTTGAAGCTTCGCAGGCAGATTCTAAAGCAGCTCGTGCAGCCTTTTTTCCTAAAATAGAAATTAGCGCATCAATCGGTCAAAACTCGTTTAATACCGAAACGTTTTTTAAACCAGCATCGTTAGCTACCAATTTGTTAGGAAACTTAATGATGCCAGTATTTAATAAAGGACAAATTAGATACCAATTTAAAGTTGCCAAAGCCGATCAGGAAATTGCATTTTTAAACTACCAAAAAAGCGTTACAAATGCGTATAACGAACTTTCTGAATTGCTAAAGCACATTGAAATTTATGACAAGGTTTTAAATCTGAAAAAAGAAGAAGTTACGTATTTACAACGTGCAGTTGGTGTAGCTAATGATTTGTATTTAACCGGATATGCAAATTATTTAGAAATTATTAATTCGCAAAAAAATCAACTTCAATCTCAATTAGATTTGGTTGAAATTCAATTAAAAAATACACAAACAAACATTTTACTGTTTAAAGCTTTAGGCGGATCAGTTAATTAATAAAAAACTCCATGACAAAGTCATGGAGTTTTTTTTGTTTTTATATTATAAATTTTATTATTTGGAATATAAATCAAATCCTTTTTTACAAGGAAGATTAATTATCATCTAATATTGTTAATTTAAGTACGCGAATGTATAGAAAGAAATATGAAGCGTTTTTCTTTTATAAAAAAAACTCCTTGAGAAATAAATTCTCAAGGAGTTTTTAATTTTATTTCCAATGGCTCCAAACTACACCATCAAAAATTGCTATCATTTTGTTATCTGTATCGTAACAAATAGTTCCGGCAACGGGCTTTTCCATTGTTTTATGCGGACTAGCAACTTTAGGTAAAACCAAAGCTTTTGTTTCGGATTCTAAAACTACAACACCAGGTGCTGTTGAGGATTGATCGCCCAAAATTATTTTGTTTGCAGGATTTTCAACACCGTCCATAAACAAAGCTGGTGTGGTTGCTACAACCCCTTGAACCAAAACCTCATCAAAAGAACCTTCGTCTGTTAAAGATAACCATTGACCGCCAACTAATACTTTTACCTTTTTATCTTGACGATCTACTAAAAGTGAACCATCTACGTAATTTACAGAGGCTGCATCAATGTTAGCAATTGGTAAAACAATTCCTTTTAAGTTGTCCCCCTGTTTATCATCAAAATCTAAGATAACGCTTTCGTTGGTAACCAATTTTCCTATTCCTATTTGGGCAGAAGCACTTAGGTAGGAAAATATACTTATTAATACTATTAGTGAATATTTCATAATTCTATTTTTTTAAAGGGCACAATCTCGTTGTATACAAACCCATGTTGTACCATTAAATAAACTTAAACAATTTTCATTTGTATTATAAATCACCATTCCTTCTATTGGATTTGCAATTTTATCAGGAGTAGTTCTTGTAAGTACAAAGGCATTTTTAGTTGAGTTTATTACCAAGTATCCGTTTGGAACACTTGTTGGCCAGTTATTAAATTCTTGTATTCCGTTTACAGGCAATAAACTTATCCCTACTGATGATGGTTTAAAAACATTTCCTGTTGGAGTCATAGGTGGTTTTGTACAATATGTACAATATGGTAAAATTAATTCACCAGATTGTGACAGGTTTGCTATACAAATATCATCACTATCAATAAATACATCATAAGCAATAATTTGATCAGTAGGATCGGTAGTTAATGCATCAATATCAAAATCTGCTTTACTTGCCGATGCCTTTATTTTAAACTTAATTGTACTTACTCCAGCTGGTATTACTAAGCCTTCATAACTTAACAACTCATCAGTCAATGCTGTATTTAATGTTATTCCGGTAGCAGAAATTGAACCAGGTACTAAACTAAACCCTTCCTGATCAAAATCAAAACCTATTAAAGTATTTGTTAATGCAAATGCGTTTTTGTTGTTTAGCGTTAACGTAAACTCTAATGTTTGGTCTAAATTAAAACAGCTTGAATCTGCTCTTAAAGTTGTATCTAAACCTTCTGGTCTTGCAGAATTACTTGTTGCTACGGTAACCGTTTCTGGTAACCCTGTAAATCTGTCTGTACTTGGCAATGTTTCTGGGCCATTTGCAATACGATCATAAGTAATGCTTGATGTATTAATATAATTGCCAGCTGTTGCCGTATCTTCAAATTTTGCTGTTAATCTAAATACAAAAGATTGTGCGCCACCAGGAACCTGAATGTTTTGCAAATCAACTTTGCCTCCATTAAATAAAATATCATTTTCGCTTATAGCATCTGAATCAATAATTAATGAATTTGGATCCCAATACATACCTGCAGGAAGCTGGTCTGAAAAGTTTACCGGCTTAATACCACAATTTGTATTAATGATTTGGAAAACATAACTAACATCTTCACACAACTCTAATTCTTGAGTACCTTGTTTTGTAAAAATTAACCCTTCATCATTTGGCTCTGGTAATGGAGCAACTTTAACACAAGTAAGTTCCATTGGGCCAATACCAATACGTTTAGTGTAATTATTTGTTGGGCCATCAACTGCATAAGTAATTTCAATACGTTCAACTGGCTGATCAAAATGAATCAACATACGTCCTCTTTGATTGGTATACCCCACTCCACCAGAATAACGTTCTCCTCTCGCTTTTGCTTTACCATGAGCTTGAGTTGCGTTTGATGTACTACTACTATAACTACTTCTATCAGGGAATCTACCATAAACATAAGATACTTTAGGTGTTATTGCCCCAGTACCACAATAGCCTTTTACAATAACGTCGTCTAAATTGTAAGCACCCGTTCTGTCAATATTAAAAATTTCGAAAGTTGTTGATGCAGAAATAGGTTCGTTAGTTGCATTGGTAAAATTAATATTGGTTGTTACAGCTGCAATTCCACCTCTATCAAGGCGTAAAGTATTTGAAGATCCGGTACGTGGATATCTGTTACGTAAAACATTAGATGCATCTGTAACATTAACATTTACCATGAAATCATCTCCTAAATCAATCGATCTACTTTTTTCTCCTGGGGTTGGCCAATTTACACGTCTAAAATCAAGTTTTTTAGTACCAGTAAATTCACAACTTTCACAAATACCTGGTATATTTTTTGCGGCAAATGTAAAATAGGTGTACTTATCAGTAAATGTATATGTAAATTGATGTTCTCCATTTACAAAACTTCCTGGAATAATTTGATCCCACTGATTACTTTGTAATTTATCAGGTGTATCAGCAACTAATAAAAATACTTCAAAACCATCGCCTTGATATAAAAAGTCAGCACCACCTGCTCTAAGAGTAACTTTTTGGGTTGGTAAGTTTGTTTTTTCCACCATCCATACTCTTTCAATTTTACTACTAATTTCACCACATATTGTTTGATCATTAGGATCATAATTTATTGATTCATTTAGAGGCTTGTTATTATTACCCCAAAATAAAGCACTAAAATCATTTGTTAAAGCCGATTGATTATCATTACAAACTTGATCACCAGCAAACATGGTTACAATTGATTCTTTATCTGTAGAACGAGCTATATTAATATGTAACCCAGCATTATCATCACGTATTAAACCTGCCACATTATGATGGAAAGGTACATTTTTAGCATCGGTTCCATTCCATACAATCCTACCGTCAGAAAGTTTATAGTCGAAATTATCTGTTCCATTAACGTTCTTAAGAGTAATTGCATACTTTGATCCAACATAAGAACGTATAGCCTCTTGTTCTGCACTGGTTAATGTACGGTCAAAGAAAAACACTTCACTTAATAAACCTTTAAAAGATGCATCATTAATACTTGCTCCTCCGATGGTTCCACCACTAGCTAATCTAAATCCGGTACCAAAGTTAAATCCTCCATCTGCAACATCTGAAGTTTGCCCAAAATCGTGAGTTGCAGTACCTCGAATTGTTCTGGTACCACTTTTTGTATTAATCATTTGAAAAGCAGTTGCCCCTCTTTCAAATCCAGGTGTATCTCCATTAACATTAGTTTCTCCTGCTCCATCATTACGCAATCTTCCTGCGCCGTTAGGTGGGTAAAAGCCCATAGCTGGATAACGAGTAATAGCAGAGTTTGGAACAACACCACCAAAACCGTGCGTATAATACCTTGTACCACCAGATTCGTATGAATTGTAAACGGTAAAAGTAGTAAACTCATCAGGAGTATTTACTGCCATTGGTGCGGGATTACGCAAATCTCCATAAATTGCTAAATACGATGATTGAGAAAACTCAACAGCTGGTCTAAAGTTCATTAACGGGCTACAATCAATGTATTGAGGATACTGTTTTCCGTTAAGTTGAACTGCATCGTAAGAATAATCCTTTCCGAATGGAGAAACATCACGCCATACATTAACATTTTTATTTCCTGCTAAATCAATGTTCTCAGTATTAGCAACTAACCAAACACTTAAGCCATCAATAACGCCACCTGGCCCTACAGCATAGGTAGCAAAACCAACATAATCGCCAGAGTTGATTTGTAAATTTTCAACAATATTTTCTTCAGAAACAGGATATACATTAGTACTTTGTGGTGCAAAAGTTGGATCAGAAGAGACAAGAACATACATAGCTCCAATATTAACAGCCATATTGATGGCTTCAAAATTATTAGTATTTTGTGCTTTTAATGTGTATCTGTGTCTTGCATTGATGCGCTCTGTTATTTTTGCATTAGCAAATTGTGCATCAACCTCATATTCGTACTTTTCAAAACCTTTTCCATTATTGTTACCAAAAAGTAAAAAACTTTTGTCTGAAGCTATTGAACCAAGGTTATCACGATTTAAGTTTTCAAAATTACCGATATATGCAGTAATTCTTCCGTCGTTATAACTTCTACTCTGTTTCTGGTTTAAACCAGATAAATCATCACGACCAATACCGAAAACGTTATTATTATATCCTGTATTTGCAGTTGCATCCCAGATAACAGTATTATCTGAAGCTAGATAAGTAGAAGTGTTTAAACCATCTTCAGCAAATAAAGTAATTCCGTACTTTAATGACAAATACGAATTTACTTTTTGTACATCAGTAGCACTTGGACTTCCCGTACCAAGTGGAGCAGAAAGTACAATTACCTCACTTACATCTCCATTAAAAGGATAATATGTACCTGATCCATTTTGGTCTCCAAAAACCATTTGGCCAGCTGTAGCACTAACTCTAGAAGCATTTGCAAAAACATCTAATTTACCATTAGCATAAAGGTAAGAGTTAAATCCTGCACCTGTTTTGTTTGGGTTAAATGCCGCACTAACAGCTGTAGTTTTGTTGCCAAACGCTATTGTGTTATGATCTCCGTTACTGTATAACCATGGAGATTGATTACTCCAACCGTAACTATTATTCCATGTACCTCTATTAAATGTAAATAAAACACCCGTTGTATTAGCTTCAGAATGATTTGTAGAAACATGATATATATAATACTCTTTATTAGCCTGAGTTAAGTTTGTATCATTTATAAGTGAGTTTCTGTTTATAAGCACCCTTGGATAAAAATTCAATCCATCATTCACAAAAAACTTTGGTGAACTAACTATCCCATTTTTCTTAAAATCTCTAGAATACAGCGACTGATCGAACCATAAATTTAAGTTAGCCCCATCATTCAATGCAATATCTTCGGCTTTTAACCAAAGCTCAACATCAAACTGCGATCCGCCGGGTGATTTTCTATCTAATACAAATCCAATATAATCGTTATCATTTAACTCAACGTCTTTAGCCACACCGTTAACTACAGGATATAATCTAGTAGCTCCTGGATCAAAAGCTTCTGAACTTGAAACTAAAATATATGGCACAGCAGCCAAATCGTTAGCTAATTTTAAATTTATAGGCCCTATTCCAGTTCCTGTTTTATTTACACGTAAGGTACGTTTATAACGTTCAAAAATGTCTTTAGTAATTGTTGTTCCGTTCGCATAAGTAGTATTAGCTAATTGGCTGTATGTTTCTCCGCCTATTAAGCCATTAGATCCAAATAGTAAAAAGTTATTGTCAGCAACAACTGAGTTATTATTTAAATTTGCTTCTTCTAAATTACCCAAATAAGCAATTACTGAATTGTACTCGTAGTTTGTTGCTTGTTTTTGATATAAACCAGAACCGCTATCTCGTCCTAAACCAAAAATATGCTGATTATGAGTTTTTATTGTTTTTCCGTGCCAAATAACAGATCCGTCTGATGCTAAATACTCAACACCAGTTGCTGCATTATTATCTTCAGGAAGCAATGTTATACCATATTTAATAGCTAAATACGAATTGATTCGATGTACAAAATTATCATCTAAACTTTCTGTATGAGGAGTTGAATACACCAAAACCTCGCTAACATAACCATTTAAAGAATATGCACTACCTGTATCTCTGGCTCCTAATACTGGAATATTAGTCCCTGCATTTAATCTATTATCAGCAGAGTTGAAAAGCTGTTTTATTCCTGAAGAGAAAACCGCCGCTTCACTTGTTGTTTTATTTGGAAAGTAACCAACATTGATTCCAAAAAGTTTACCATTATTATTACCATCTCTATCAGATCCACTATAAACCCATGGATGCGCAGGGGTTCCACGCCAACCGGTTGATCCAACTGTTGTATTTCTTAATGAAAAAACTGTTTGATTTCCATTAGCTTCTGTTCTAGAAACTGTAAATACGTAGTAAGATCTATTTGCATCAACTAAAACATCTTTTCCTACCAATTTTGTTCCGTTAGATTCAGAAAAGTCAACTTTTGGATTAAAGTTCATTCCTCCTTGTATATCAAAAACGGGGATGTCATTAGTTCCATTTTTTACAAAATCATGGACATTACCAGATACATCATACCAAATATCAACATGTTCAGTATTTTCTAAATCAATTTTTGTTGCATCTAACCATAATTCCGCTTTAATATTATTAGTTGCAAAACTTCCCCTTTGTAAGCCAAAACCTACAAAGTCACCATCGTTTATTGCAACATTAGCAACAATACCATCTTCAACCGGATAAAAGCGAGTTGTTCCTGGTATAAAATCTTCGGTTGTTGATACCAATACAAATTGTACTTGGCGCATTTGTCTGCTTAATTTAAAATTTACAGTACCAAATCCATTGGTATTTTGTGCACGTAAAATTTTTAAAGAGCGTTTGTTAACTGGTGATGGTAAATTACCATTCAAATAAGTTGTATTTTCTGGATAGACATAATCCATATCTCCCCCCTGACCATTTGAACCAAGCAATAAAAAGCTTTTATCTGTTGTAATAACGCCATTATTAGCATTATTTAAATAACTTAACTCATCAATAAAAACAGTTATTCCGGGCTCTTTAATACTTTCAGCTTGTTTTTGATTCAGTCCTGATGCGTCATCACGTCCTAATCCAAAAACATTTGTATTATATGCTGTATTAGCAGATGCATTCCAAAAAACAGAATTATCTGATGCTAAATAGTTAGAAACAGATGCCCCATCTAAACTTTTTAAGGTTGTACCGTACTTTAATGCTAAATACGAATTAACTTTTAAAACGTCTGCATCATTAGGTGCACCAGTACCCTTTGGTGCTGATAAAACTATAATTTCATTAATATCGCCATAAAAAGGCCAGGATGTACCTGTATTTGTATTACCAATAATCATTCTATTGGTTGAAGATGTACTAAAAACTCTACCTGTATTGGTAAATACATTCTTTACCCCATCTACATACAAATAAGTATTCGTGCTACTCTGATTAGGAGTAAATGCTGAATTAATGCTATATGGTTTACCAATTCCCAAAGTAGCATCTCTATCTCCTCCAGAATACAACCAAGGATGGGTAGTTAAACCTCGCCAACCATAACTATTGTTTAACTCTTCATTAAAAGATAAAACAGCAGCTGTTGTTGTTGCATTACTTTTAGAAACATGATATATATAATACTCTTTAGTATTATCCATAATATTAGTTGGACCTATCAATTTTGTATTATTTTCTGAAAGATGTAACCTAGGATAATAATTCATCCCATCAAAAAACAAAACAGGAACAGGTTGCGTACCGTTTTGTGCAAAACTTCTACCCTTACCAGAAGCATCCTGCCATTGGTAAACGTAAGTACTATCTGCAGCAGGTACGTTTTCAGCTTTTAACCAAAGCTCTACCTCCAAACTCGTTCCTCCTGGTTTTTCTTGTGCATTCGCTAACATAGAAAAGGCAAGAAAAAACAAGAGCCCAAGCCATTTTTGGCATCTATAATGTTGTTTTTTCATAAATAAATAGTAATATACTGTTAAATGGTTCTAAAACACTTAACGTTTAACAAACTTAATTAGTGTACATTACCATAAAAAATCATTAATTATTTGTTACGCTCGGTATTTTATGAAATAACATTACTTTTGTAAAACATGAATTTTTTATAGGCTATGAAAATCCTTTCAACCAAAAACAACCTTCAGGTTTTATACGAAGACAACCATATAATTGTAGTAAACAAACGCGTGGGCGATATTGTTCAAGGCGACCAAACCGGCGATAAACCTTTATCTGAAGTAGTAAAAGAATATTTAAAAGAAAAATACAACAAACCCGGCGAAGTTTTTATTGGTGTGGTGCATCGATTAGATCGCCCAACAACCGGATTGGTTGTGTTTGCGAAAACTTCAAAAGCTTTATCACGCCTTAACGAAAGTTTTAAAAACCGAGAAACACAAAAAACGTATTGGGCAGCTGTAAAAAGCACACCAGAACCTAAACAAGCAACTTTAACTCATTATTTGGTTAGAAATCCAAAAAACAATCAATCAAAAGCGCACGATAAAGAAGTAAAAGAAAGTAAAAAAGCATCTTTAACTTATAATTTTTTAAAAAAATTAGATAGATTTACTATTTTAGAGATTGATTTACATACTGGGCGTCATCACCAAATTCGAGCACAATTAAGTAAAATTGGGCATCCTATTAAAGGCGATTTAAAATACGGTTATGATCGTAGTAATCCGGACGGCGGTATTCATTTACATGCGCGCAAGCTTACGTTCATTCATCCTGTTAAAAAAGAAACCATAACAATTGTAGCTCCCACTCCAACCGATCCAATTTGGGATGCTATTTAAAATTAAATTCAATTTATATTATGAAAACAAAAACCGATTTAGATCGTTTAATTTCGCAAGGTTATTCCTTAGATTTTAGCCAAACGTTTGATGAAATTTTAGCCTATTTTAAAAAAACCTTTTTATTAAATGGTTTGGTAATTTTAATTACAACCTTACTTTTAGTAATTATCGTGTTTTTTGGTTTAGGAGCGGGTGAATTGTTTAAAAGCTTTTCAGATCCTGCCGAGGTCGAAGCTTTAATGTTAGACAAAACCTTTTTAATTTATTACACCTTATCAATCGTATTCATTGTATTATTATTAGCTCCTTTAAGTGCAGGTTTTATTCAATTAAACCGTGATTTAGATACGGCAGATGAAGTTGGTATTGCAAGCGTTTTTAAACATTACCAATCTAAATATTTTTTAAAAATTGTTGGTTTTACTGTGGTTGTACAAGTAATTAGTTCTGCCCTTACCTTTATTCCATTTGTAGGTACATTAGCAAGTTATGTTATTGCTTGGTTTACCGTTTTAGGTATTCCGCTAATTATTTTTGCAAACCTTTCTGCTTTTGATGCAATAGTTTACAGCATTAAAATTGTAGCTAAAAATCCATTCAACATTTTATTAATTTTAATCGTTTCTATTTTAGTATCATTAGTTGGTTTTATTGGTCTTTGTATTGGTATTTTCTTTACACTACCAATATTATATTCAGCATATTATGTATTATACAAAAATATTGTTGGTTTTGAAGAAGAAGAGCTTGTTTTTGATATAGAAAAAGATCAAAGCTTAGAAGATTAATTTTATAAATCGAAAATATGAAATGGCAAGGCAGACGCAAATCTAACAATGTTGAAGACCGACGCGGACAATCTGGTGGCGGCAAAATGCTTGTTGGTAGCGGTGTAATTGGTATTATCGCATTTTTACTAATTACCTTTGGTGGCGAAACCGGTCAAACCGTAGGAACCATTTTAAATCAAGTAAACGGCCAACAAACCGAAACCTCAACCAGCGAACCTCGTCAATTATCCAATCATGAATTAGAAGTTGGCGAATTCTCTAAAGTTGTTTTTGCAGATACAGAAGATGTTTTTTCAGAACTTTTTGCACAAAACGGATTAGAATACCGCCAACCCAAAATGGTTTTGTTTGACGATCAGGTACAAACCGCATGCGGAACCGGAACTGCGGCAGCTGGTCCTTTTTATTGCCCCGCTGACGAAAAGGTTTATATGGATTTACGTTTTTTTGAAGAATTACGAACCAAGTTTGGGGCTAAAGGTGGCGATTTTGCAATTGCTTACGTAATTGCTCACGAGGTTGGCCACCATGTACAACATTTGTTAGGTACCAATCAAAAAGTACGCGAATTACAAAACAGAAGCAATAAAACGCAAGCCAACAAACTTTCGGTAGCTCAAGAATTACAAGCCGATTTTTATGCCGGCGTTTGGGCGCATCACGTTCAACAATATTTAGATGCCGATGATATTGAAGAAGCGGTAAGCGCTGCTCAAGCCGTTGGTGACGATGCCATTCAATCTAAAATGCAAGGTTACGTGCAACCCGAAACTTTTACCCACGGAACCTCACAACAACGTATTGATTGGTTTTTAAAAGGTTACCAAACCGGCGATTTAAGCCAAGGCGATACATTCTCTAAAATGTTCTAATAATACAAAAGCAGGTTGATTTTAAACCTGCTTTTCTGTTTTTATAATTAGCATGTAAATCAATAAAATCCTACATTTGTGTTTCATTTAAAAATAACTACTTATGAAAGTTGGTATTGATAGCATTTCCTTCTCTATACCTAAAATTCATCTTCCAATAGAAACTTTAGCTACTAACAGAGGCATCGATCCGTTAAAACTTATTAAAGGTTTAGGATTACAAAAAATGGCTTTGTTAGATGTTTATCAAGATGTAATTACAATGGCAGCCAATGCGGCACATAAACTACTTAAAAACAACCCAACAATTGCACCTAAAGAAATTGCCAAAATTTATGTAGGTACCGAAAGCGGAGTTGATAGCTCTAAACCTATTGCATCTTATGTAATTGGGCTGTTAGAACAAATTTATGGCCCACGTAGCTTTAAAAATTGCGATGCGGTAGATCATACCTTTGCTTGCATTGGTGCGGTTGATGCCATGCAAAATGCCATTGATTTTGTAAAAGCAAATCCAACAAAAAAAGCAATCGTTATTGCTACGGATTATGCCAAGTACGATTTAAATTCGACAGGCGAATATACGCAAGGCGCAGGTTCAATTGCATTATTAATAACTGCCAACCCTCGTATTTTAGCTTTTGAATCACAAACCGGTGTAGCAACCGAAAGCGTTTTTGACTTTTTTAAACCGCGCCGCACCGTTAGCAAACAAGCCATAACCGGAGCTACAACTAACGAACCGTGGCAAGGCGTTTTAGAAACCGAAATTGCTATTTTTAAAGATCAACCGGTTTTTGAAGGACAATATTCTAACGAATGTTACATCAAACAAATTCGTGAAGCTTATCAAGATTTTAAAGCCGAAAACGATTTAAAAGATCAAAAAGTTTACAAAAATTGGGAAGCAATTTTAATGCATTTGCCTTATTGTTACCAAGGACGTAGAACGTTTTATGAAATTGTTTTAGACGAAAATCCGGAATTGGTAAACAGATTGGCAGAAGATGCAAAAGATCAGATTAAAGCATTTTCTAAATCCGAAGCTTTTATGCAATTGGTACAAACTAAAATTGCACCATCAGAAATTGCATCTGGGCAAATCGGTAACATTTACACCGGTTCTATATTTTTAGGTTTACTTTCTACCCTAACTCATTTTGCAACAACTAACAAAGCAATTACCGGAAAACCATTTGGCTTTATTGCTTACGGTTCTGGAGCAAAATCTAAAGTTTTTGAAGGCATTGTACAACCAAATTGGCAAAGTGCTTTACCAAAGCAATCTATTTTTGATGCATTAAACCTTTCTACAGCTATTAGTTTTGATGCTTATGAAGGATTACATAAAAAAGAAATAAAAACAGCTGTAATAGCTCCTACAAACGAATTTGTTTTAGATTTTATTGAAAAAGAAGATCCGAATTTAGTTGGTGCTCGTTATTACAGATTTGTACAGTAATTATATAAAAAGGAACTCAAAAATTGAGTTCCTTTTTATTTCAAAAATATATAAATAAAAAAAGGATTTCAGTTTTACTGAAATCCTTTTTTCTTGGGGTGAATGATGGGTCTCGAACCCACGACCTTCGGAACCACAATCCGACGCTCTAACCAACTGAGCTACAATCACCATGTAAGATTTTTAAAGTTATCTTGAAACTTTTTGGGTGAATGATGGGTCTCGAACCCACGACCTTCGGAACCACAATCCGACGCTCTAACCAACTGAGCTACAATCACCATGTAAGATTTTTAAAGCTATCTTGAAACTTTTTTGGGTGAATGATGGGTCTCGAACCCACGACCTTCGGAACCACAATCCGACGCTCTAACCAACTGAGCTACAATCACCATGTAAGATTTTTAAAAGTCATCTTTAAACTTTTGGGTGAATGATGGGTCTCGAACCCACGACCTTCGGAACCACAATCCGACGCTCTAACCAACTGAGCTACAATCACCATTTTGCCTTGTTTTTAACGAGTGCAAATATAAGGTAAAATCTATATTTCACAAGGCTTTTATCAAATAAATTACAAAAAATTTAGATTAAATCAGTTAAATGATTGACAGCCACATATCTTTCAACCGTAAATCCTTCTGCATAATCTTTAAAAATTAATCGTCCTAAATCTTGCGCACGGTAGGTAATGCTATCTAAAAAGTTTTTAGAGGCAATTGGCGATACCGGTTCTTTCGAATTTGGATCGTAAAATTGCGAGCTGTAAGCCATAACCGCTTCTAATTTTTTATCCATATATTCGGTAATATCTACAACAAAATCAGGTTCAATATTTTTCCATTGAATGTAATGGTAAACCAATTTAGGGCGCCAAGCTTCTTGTTCTACCCCATCAAGTGCGGTTTCAATTCGGCGTAAGCCAGATAAAAAACAAGCATCTGAAACTAGTTTTGAGCCTTTACCATGATCAATATGGCGATCGTCAATTGAATTACAAAGTACAATTTCCGGGCGGTATTTGCGAATCATTTTAATGATTTCTAATTGATGCTTTTCATCGTTTACAAAAAACCCATCTCTAAACTCTAAATTTTCACGCGCTACAATGCCTAATATTTTAGATGCCGCTGCTGCTTCTGCATCACGAATTTCGGCAGAACCTCGGGTGCCTAATTCGCCACGTGTTAAATCTACAATACCTATTTTTTTGCCTAAAGCGGCTTCTTTGGCTAATGTTCCGCCACAACCTAATTCTATATCATCAGGATGTGCGCCAAAAGCTAATATATCTAATTTCATGAGCCTAAAATCTTTTTAATTGTTTTAGATTTATTTATTGTTTCTACAAACTCCGCTTCGGGATTACTTTGTGCCATAATTCCGCCACCCACGTACAAATGCACTTTATTGGATTCGAGTTGCATGCAACGCAAATTTACAAAAATGTCCGATTCGTTGGTTTGTTTTGTTAGCGGATTGTAATGCAATTCGCCTAAAAAGCCCGCATAAAATTCGCGATCGTAATTTTCGTGCGATAAAATAAATTTTTTTGCTTCTTGTTTGGGATACCCACATAATGCCGGCGTAGGATGCAACGCAGTTAACACGTTTACAAAATATTCTTTTTTGGCCAATTTGGCTTTGATATCGGTTTTAATATGAAATAAAGTTCCGGCTTGTGCCGTATATGGCTGAGAAAGCTGAAGTTCGGTAACAAACGGTTTTAAGTTTTGTATAATAAAATCGGTTACTACTTTTTGCTCTTCAATCTCTTTTTCAGACCAAACCACATCTTCTATATTCATTTTTACTTGTGTTGCAGCTAATGCAACAGTTTCAATAGCATCGTTATGTTGTTTAACCAATTGTTCGGGCGTTGCACCCATCCAAAAACCAACTTGTGGATGAAAAAATAAATAACGAAATGCGGTTGGATACGCTTTTAGTAATCTTTTATAATACAATAAAAAATTCATATCTGTAATAGCAAGAGTTTCTTTACGAGAAAGAACAACTTTTTTAATTTCGTTATTTACAATTGCATCAATGCCTTGTTGCACCAATTGCATGTGGTTTTGCTTTACAGCTTGGCTGGGCTGAACATCATTAAAAACAGCAAAATCAACTTGTAAATCGGCTATCGAATCTGTAACAACTTCGCAATTTTCTATCGAAAAAAAAATATTTTCTTCGCCATCAAAAGGTGCAAAAACAAAACCAGAATCGGTGTAATTGATTGTACTGTAAATTTGATAATCTTGCTGAAAATAACCAATCAATTTTTGGCTATTGGGCTTGGCGTACAAAACAAACGGCAAGCTTTGGGCAAGATGGTTATTTAAATGGTTTTCTATGGTAATCATCGCGCGCGTTTCGGGATAATCATGTTTGTAATTTTGCTAAGTGAAATTAAATTGTTGTTTTCGTCAACAATACGAATTTCCCACAAATGAATGCTTCTGCCTTGATGCACAATTCTTGCCGTTGCATAAACCGTTCCGTTGCGTTTTGCTTTTACGTGATTGGCCGAAATTTCGATACCGCGTACTTCAAACTTTTCGTTATCTACAAAAAATAAGGAAGCAGCACTACCCACGCTTTCTGCTAAAGCTACCGATGCACCACCGTGCAATAAACCCATGGGCTGATGTACGGTTGGAGTTACAGGCATTTTGGCTGTTAAAAAATCGGGCCCTGCATCAATAAATTCAATACTTAAGGCTTCCATCAATGTGTTTTTACACATTTCTTGGCACATTTTTAAAACAGATTCTTTATCGTATATCATAAATGTATTTTTTGCGTTTGTATGTACAAAGTTACTAAAGCAAATTAAGAATTAATAAAATAGGCTTTTGTTTATTTTTAACTAAATTAGTTGTTGTTATATAGAATCTATGAAAAAAATCACCTTTATATGCTGCTTATTAGCTGCTTTATTTTTACAAGCTTGTCGTGAAGATTTTACGTTTGAAACCAGTACCGGAAATTTAGAATTTTCTAAAAACACGGTTTATTTGGATACGGTTTTTACAAACATTGGCTCAAGCACTTATCGTTTAAAGGTTTACAACCGCTCTAACAAAGATATTAGCATTCCGAACATTCGGTTAGCGCGTGGTGAAAGTTCTGATTATCGTTTAATGGTTGACGGTATGGCCGGAAAATCGTTCAACAACGTTGAGCTTTTAGCTAAAGATAGCTTATTTATTTTTATTGAAACAACGATTGATTACAACCAATACCAAAATCAAACCGCAGAATATTTATACACCGATCAAATAGCTTTTGATTACGGCGCTAATTTACAAACTGTTGATTTGGTTACCTTAGTAAAAGATGCGTACTTTTTGTACCCACAAAAATATGATGACAACAGCTATGAACATGTTATTATTGACGATGACCCCATTTATGGATTTATGCTAGATGCTAACGATGCTGTTAATGGCAACGAATTGCTTTGGAAAAATGATAAGCCCTATGTAATTTATGGTTATGCTGTTGTTCCGACCGAAAAACAATTGGTGGTTGAGGCAGGTGCACAAGTGCATTTTCATTACAATTCAGGGTTAATTGTTGCTTACGATGCTGATTTGCAAATTAACGGTGAAGTTAGTGCACCTGTTATTTTTGAAAGCGACCGATTAGAGCCTAGTTTTAGCGCAATTCCTGGACAATGGGGTTCGGTTTGGCTTACTTCGGGCAGCACGGCACGAATTAATAATGCTATTATAAAAAATGCAACCGTTGGTTTGTTGATTGAAGATAATGCTGAAACGGTACATTTATACAACGTACAATTATACAACCACACGCATTATGGAATTTTGGCACAACATGCAACTATTACCGGAGAAAATGTAGTTACTAATAATTTGGGCGTTGCTGCTGTTTATTTAAACCAAGGTGGAACGTACGTATTTAACCATTGTACGTTTGCTAATTTAGGTGCACCAGGACAAACAACATGTTTAGCGATGAATAATGGTGATGGCAGCACTAATTCAGCCTTAATTAAGGCAACGTTTAACAATTCAATTTTTTACGGTAGCACAGGTACTTCATTAATTTTTCAGAAAGTCGGAAATGATACATTCAATTATTATTTTGCCAACAACTTAATTCGTTTTTCTGATACCGGACAAGCCGCACAAAACAGTTTGTATCCCATTATAAACACCACCAATTACCTAAATAATATTATTGCAAAAAATTTAACCGTTGTACCTGATTTCACAAATGCTGCTGACAATAAATTACAGATTAAATCACAGTCAGCCGCTATAGGAATTAGCAATAACCTACCAAATTCAGGTTTTGATATTTTAGGTAATCCACGCCCTACACAAAATGCTGATGCTGGTGCTTATAATGCAAAAATATAAAAATTATATTTAACGTTTATTTAGGTTTTATTTCTTGTCTGAAATGACTTGTTATTAATAAATTGTTTTTTTTAACTAATTTATTGATACAAATGATTAAAAACTTAAAACCTTTATTATTTACACTATGCCCCTTTATTTTACATGCACAAGTTGGCATTGGTACAATTACACCACAATCTGCTTTGCACATTGTTTCCCAAACTCCCGGTGCGTTAACTATACAAGACGGAACACAAGAGCAAAACAAAATTTTAACTAGCGATAGAAATGGTAAAGCAACATGGGGTGCTAACCCGGCTTTAAGGCCAACTATTTTAGGAACTTTTCCTACATCTTCTAAAACCATTACTTCAGGAACAAGTTCTGGTTACAAATTCTTGGAAACATCAATTACCTTACCTAAAGGAAAATGGATTATTCATGCAGGAATTCATTTACAAAATACTTCTAGATACAATAGTATCAAAAACGTAAACGCATTTATCTCTACTACTACTAATTCAACAGCAATAAGTGGTTTTGAATTTATTGGACATAATTCATCCCTAAAAAGCATTCAAGGTAAAATAGACGGTAAGCAAGTAGATTCGTTTATCCAAGGCGTTTTTATAATTAATGTTATTGTGGATAATTTAAAAATAAATCTTTTACTCAATAATGTTTGGGACTCTGCCCTTTTATCTCCCACAGAGGGAATGTGGACATTCACTACAGATAAAAACGAAAATTATTTGTTTGCGTTACCAATTAACTAAATCTCATTTTTTAAGAATACACAATATGAAAAAAACATTTACTTTAATCGCTTTAATTATATCTTTTATATTTTTTGCTCAAGTTGGAATAGGAACTACTACCCCAGAATCTATGTTACATATAGTATCTAAAACGCCAGGCGCCATTATAATTGAAGATAGCTCACACGGACAGAATAGAATTTTAACCAGCGATGAAAATGGTAAAGCAGGTTGGGTGGAACCTAGAAAAACAGTTTTTGGAAGTTATCCTAATCAAAACCAGGAAAAAAATATTAGAGGAGGCAACACACTATACACAGAAGCATATTTAGAATTAAGTAAAGGAAAATGGCTTGTTAATATTGGGGTTGAGATTTCGAACACAACATCACTTTTAGTATCTAGAGTTCCTTTTATAGTATCTATTTCAGACGAAATATCAAAAAAGTCAAATGAAAATTACAAATATTTAGGCAATTCTGATACCAATAGAATTATACCTGGTGTTATATACAACCCAAATACAGCTTTGTTATTAACAACGGTAACTGGCTTTTTTTCAGGACCAATATTAATTGAAGTTATAGAACCGACTGCTATTTATTTAAAAATTGAAAATAAAGGCAGTAATGATATAAAATACAACACTAAAGCAAATGAAAACTATTTCTATGCTATTCCTATAAATTAAAAAAAGCAACTTAATATCAAGATTTGTTTAATTTTAAAACATGAATATAATTATGTAATAAATACAACTACTCCTTTTAAACAAAAAAGTGAAACTTTAAGTTTCACTTTTTTATAGTTTGGTTAACGAGAAAGTAAAGGCAACTGTTTTATGCTGTTGGTTACCACCAAGTTTAGCTAATGCTATATCTGCTCCTAAAGGGTTACCATTAGAACTTATACTTCTGCTTATTACCAACCTAATATCATCACCTGGTTCTAAATCAACAACCATTGATGGAATAATAGTTTGATAATAATAATAAAGAGAACTACATAAAATCACGTTTCTAATTCCTCCTATATTCTCCCATTTTAAAGACGACCCTCGCTTCTGAATGGTATAATTAAGATATACATACCCCTCTTCTACTTCTGTACCTGTCTTTACAATACTTAATCCAGTATTTACAGAGGAGTCTATCAAATATTTTCCTTTTTCTTTAATTACAATTTTCTGCGGCTGTAAATCTACATATAGCGTATTTGTTATTTCATTTACCGGATCATCAATTGCAATAATAAATTCTCCCCCTTTTTGATTAAAAATATTAGCAAAATCCGTAAATATTTGGCCTTGAACAAATAACTCAGGAGAAGTATAATCTAAACTACTGGTTACAACATCACCCTCATTGGTTACATATAATGCTCTTGGTATTGTAGAGTTGTATGTTGTAATATCTGGAGTTTGGGTTACCCTAAGCTTACCGTTAACATCTAAACTTTGGTTAGGGGTTGTGGTACCAATACCAACACGTTTATTAATAGCGTCAATATTAAATGTTGCATCTGCTACATTAAAATGAGAGGTACCCCTTTGTGGTTTTATAATAAAATCTAAACTCTGAGACTTTTGATCTACAATTCTATTAGCATCTAATGAACCATTACTATTATAAATATTATCATCTAAAACAGAGTCTATTTTAATCCATAAACTTCCATCAAAATAATAAAAACCCGTTGAGTCAATATTAAAAGTAATACCTGTTGCGCTACCATCATCTACATTATCAATATAAATAATAGTTGACTCTTTAACCCCACTCATGTGTTGAGCTCTCAGTCTTGAAACTCTCGGAATTAAAACTCCTTCAGGAGTAGTTAAGTTGGGGTCTGCTGGTTTTTTTGCTTCAATATCTAAAGTTGCCTTCGGTTTTGTTGTACCAATACCTACTTGTCCGTAAGAAAAGCTTATACCACAAAAAAAGAATAAAACAATTTTTTTCATAATATTTTTTTTTACAAATTAGAGCTTAGACAAGAAAATGGTAAAAGCAGATGTTCCGTGATCTGGAGTTCCTAATATAGATCCCTCTATCAAATTAGCTCCTTGCAAGCCACCTTTTTCACCTTTAGATCTATTAATCACTAATCTAATTTGATCGCCTTTATAAAGCATAACTGTCATGGTTGGTAATAAAGAGGTGTGTGCAAACCTTAATTTTCCTGGTGTTAAAAGTACGCTTCTTGCACCTGCAATTGTTTCCCAAGTACTCCCTCCTTTTCTAAGTCTTTGTAAGTTAATAATCAAAAAAACACGTTCGTTTTTACTTTCATCAGTACCTACGGCAACTCTTGTTGTTATAGATGCAGTTACTTTAAAAGGTGCGCTTTCTGTGTCAAATGCACTGCTACCAATCATAATAGAGCTACCGTTAACCTGAGCATCTAACGTATTAATAAGTATGGGTTCACCGGCTAAAGGAAGAGCCCATTGCATCCCATCATTATATATCTGTTTAAAATCCATTGATTAGCACCTCTTATAAAAAAAGACGGTGAACTATAATCATTAGAACTTGTAACAACATCGCCTTCAGCAGTAACATATAAAGGTTTAGGTGGAATTGTTACCGTACCAGAATTAATATTTGGCGTATTGGTTATTCGCATTTTCCCTTCAACATGTAAACTTTGCTTAGGAGTATTTGTACCAATTCCAACCCTTTTATTAACTGCGTCTACGTTAAAAGTAGAACCGTTTACTGTAAAATGACTGGTACCTGTAGTAGGAGTGGCTTGAAAAGATAAGGTTTTATCCCCCTGATTAACAGTTCTATTACTTGTCAAAACACCATCAGCATTATATATGTTATCATACAACTCTGAACTAAATTTAACCCAAAGTATTCCATCATAATAATAAAATCCTGTTGTATCAACATTAGAAGTACTACCAGCTTGACTACCATCTTCTACGCTATTTATATAAATAATAGTAGATTCTTTAACATCAACCATATGTTGTGCTCTTAATCTAGAAACTCGAGGTATTAAAACACCTTCAGGGTTTGTTAAATTCGGATCAGTGGGGTTTTGTGCCACAATGTCTAACGTAGCATTTGGTTTTGTAGTACCAATACCTATTTGACCATAAGAAATACTTATAAAGCCAAATGACAATAACATTAAAATTATTTTTCTCATAACGATTACATTTATTTTTTAATTTCTAACGTGATATAAAATTCTGTATTATAAAAAACAACGTTAAAAAAAATACAAAATCGCATTTTTCAAAAATCATACCAAAAAATTAAAAAAATATTAAATTAGAATATTTTGGCATAACACATAAATTTTCGTAAGATTCATTAACACAAATTAACAGTTGGCATAAATTTCTAAAAACTTATGCACACAGCACTATTAATCAATGTTTTAAAGATTACCCCCACATACTATTTCACTCAAAAAATCGTTTTTTATAATAAAATGATTTTTATGAAGTACATGTTAACCACAGCATTATTAGTTTTTAAACTAGTTTGCCTTGCTCAAGTAGGAATTGGCACTACAGCCCCAAAATCGTCATTACATATAGTATCTAAAACAGAAGGAGCCCTTAGTATTGAAGATGGTACTCAAGGAGCAGGTAAGGTTTTAACAAGTAATAATGTTGGTCAAGCAACTTGGGTAGCACCACGCAAAACAGTTTTCGGGGCTTATCCTACAGCAACAGATAACTTGTCGTCTAAAAATGACGGAGTAACTTACGCAAGGGTTAACCTTAACTTAGAACCAGGAAAATGGGTAATACATTGTGGTTATCAACTATCTATATCAACCTCTCTTTTAGGAGGAGCTAAAAGAAGATATGTACACGCAACACTTTCAAATAGTACGACCCAAACTGTGAACAATGACTTTAGATATTTAGGTACAAATAACACAAACAGATCATTTGCAGGATCAATATTCAATCCTGGAACAGCTATTTTTGGTTCCACAGCGTATGACTTAATAACAGGAACAATTGCCATAGAAGTTACTTCAGCCACTGCCACAACAATATATTTATTACTCGAAAATGTTGGTAATAACGATTGGACATATAATACAAATGCGCCAGAAAATTATTTTTACGCAGTGCCTATTAACTAAAAAAACGCTATATTAGAAGCTATTAATCTTTAAAGAATAATGAATAATATTCAACAAAAAACGAATCAATTTTACACCTCTTTTTTATACAAAATAAACGAAGACAGCTTTAATAAATCTTTAAAGGTAATTGTTAGTGCGTTAATTGCTTTTTTTGTGTTTTATCATAAATTTGGTTCTACCGTTGCCATGTGCATGATATTAGGAATCTGTTTTAGTTCACCCAGCGATATTGGCAATAACTTAAAAGAAAAAGCAAGTGGAATTATTCTTGCAGCCACGCTTGTTCCTTTATTTTCGGTCATTCTAACGGTTTTGTACGGACAAAACATTTTTTTCTATTTTATATTTGCCGTGCTTGTTTTTATTAGCGGAATCATTTCTTTATATGGGCAACGCGCAAATCAGTTATCGTTTACTTTATTAATGGGAATAAGTTTGTCTTTTATTCATATTGCAGATAAAAACCAAGCGGTTGCCAATGGCTTATATATGTGCATTGGCGGTTTGATTTATTTATTGGTTACTACTATTTTTTATTTTATAAGACCATCAAAAAGTATTGATCAGACCATTGCAGACAGCATTAAAAATGTTTCAGATTTTTTACAAATTCGCTCTAAATTTTTGAACGACGATGCCGATTTAAATGCTTTAAAAAACGAACAATTGGCATTACAAGTTAAAAGCAACGATTCTTTTCAAAAAATAAGTCAATATATATCGGTTAATCACAAGCGCATAATTAATTCGAGTGAAAACCGTAAAGTTGTTTTATCGTACACGTTTTTGAATCAGATTATGGAGCTGGCACTTTCTACCACCTACAAAACGGCTGATATGCAAACGTACGTTTCTAAAAACAGCGTACTAAAAAACTTAATTCAAAAATTAATTGTAAGTTTTTCAGAGAACTTAAGCGAATTATCTGAAAGCGAAAGGTTACGCAGGCCTTACAAACCTAATAACGATTTATTAAGCCAATATGCGGATATACAAAATGAAACAAAAACATTAGATACAGCAAATGCTGTTTATTACGACAATATTTTAAACAATTTAAACGATCAAATTGTTAAAATAAAAAGTTTAGAACGTATTTGTACCGATAAATTAACCACTTCAGATTATAAAATTGATGATGAAGATTTAGATCATTTTTTTAAGCCCAACCATTATCGTTTTAAAACTTTATTAGATAACTTAAATTTTGGTTCTACACAATTTAGATATGCATTGCGTTTTACCCTTGCAGCAATTACAGCTTTGTTAGTGAGCAACTTATTCAACTTAAAAAAAGAATATTGGGTTTTATTAACCATTGTGGTAATTATGCGTCCTGGTTACGGTTTAACAAAAAGCCGATTGCACCAGCGTATTATTGGTACTATAATTGGCGGTTTAATAGGTATTGTAATATTATATTTTGTAACCAAAACCACTGTAATTATGGTGTTAATGTTATTGGCCATGTTACTCGGTTTTTGGTTTACAAGCACTGATTACAAAGTTGGAGTAACCTTTATTACTTTATACATTATTTTGTTGTATGGTTTATTAAAAATTGATGCTGATCAGAGCGTAATATATCGCATTACAGATACGTTAATCGGTGCCGCAATTTCATTTTTAGGAACAACTTTTATTTGGCCATCTTGGGAAGCATCTTCTATAAACAACTATTTAATTACATCTTTACAAAACACCAAAGCTTATGTTAGCGCGTTTGGTAAAGTTACAACGGAAGAAGATGCAAATTCTTTTGACTTACAAAAAGCCAGACAAAATGCTTTTATTGGAATTGGAAATTTAATGGCTTCCTACCAACGCTTGGTTCAAGAACCTAAAAACAAACAAAAAAACAGAGCACAATTGTACGAAGTTGCGGTAATAAATCAAACCTTAACCGACGGTGTTGCAAGTTTAGAAACGTTTATTAAACAACATCAGGATACTGATTTTTATCAAAAATACAATACGGTTTTTAATACAATTATAAATAATGTTAATATTTGTTTATCTGCATACGGTAAAACTACAAATACCAATGCAGAACATTTAGATTATGCTTCGGCTAGCGATATTTCTAACTTTCAAATTGAACAAGCAAAAACAATTGCTGAAACACCTGACGATCAGGAAGCGATTAAAAAGGATTTGATTGAAGAACAATTGGCACTATCTCAATTAAACTGGATAGTAAACCTTTCGGATCAGATGACCAAAACGGTTCAATCTATACAATAAAAAAGGAGCAAATTTGCTCCTTTTTTTATTATCCTTCAGCTACTTTTTTAGCTCTTTCTATGCTATCTCCTTTACTTAATGAAAGCCGAACAATGCTATCTTGTTTAGCAAGTAAATCGTGAGGAACACCGCCTTCTAAGGCAATCATCATTCCTTTCTCTAAAGTTACGCGTTCACCATTAAAACCAAAATCAATTGCTCCGTCATAAACGGCTACAACAATAGGAAAATTGGCTTTATGCTCTTTCATTTCTTGACCTTTTTTAAAAACAATTCGCACTTCTTTCACATCGTCAGTATTCAACAAAACACTAACAGCAGGTTTTTCATTACCATATACAACATGATCAAAAATTGATGCTACATTCATAATTATATAATTTTATGGTTATTAATCCTGTAAAAGTTACAACAAAACGACCTAAAAAGAAATAAAATTGTTTTATTTATTCTGCTTCTTGGCGAGGTAAAACTTGCTTTCCGTATAAATAGGTAACTAAACCGCCTAGTAACATAACAACAATAGAAACTATTAAAACTAATTTTGGACCTCCCCAAGAAAGTAATAACGGAATAAAAAACACACCTACTACCCCACCCATTTTACCAATGGATGCAGCTAATCCAACTCCGGTACCACGATCTTCGATTGGATAAATTTGTTGCGGAATTATAAAGGTTAACAAATGCGGACCAGCGTTTAGGCAAATTTCGAAAACTAAAAAGCCTAAAATTGACACCCAATTTGGTAATTTTAATAAATAACCTACTAATAAAATTAGTAATCCTAAGGCTGCAAAAACAAAACCTAATGCTTGTGTTTTAACATGGTATGTTTTATTTACAATAAGCAACCCTATAACAAAACCTATTAATATAAATACGTTGATGTAAGTTGTTATTTCTATCGAATTTATGATTTGCTCAAACGAATTGCTTGATGCACTTTCTAAACCTAAACTCATAACTAAAATTGGTAAAAAAATACCAATTCCGTAAACACCTAAACCTTCACATGCCCATGGCACGCCACTAAAAATTATTTTTTTTGTATTGCCTTGTTTTATAAATTCTTTTAAACTTAATGATTTAGCTGGTTCTTTAGGTGGTGTATTTTTAACAGTTCCAATAGTTACATTTTTACCAAGAAAAAATTGAACCGATTTTTCGGCTTCATCATATCTGCCACGAGCAATTAACCAACCTGGACTTTGCTTAAAGCGTAATCTCAAAAAAAGCATTAAAGCTGCTATTGCAGCAATAATCAGTAACAAGTTGTACCATTCGTGCGCGTTATTCCATTTTATCAATAAAAAATAACTTAACACTGCAACCAAAATACTACCAATTGCAGCGGTTGCTTTTGCAGCACCTACCATCAGCAATTGCCATTTTTTAGGCATAATTTCAGAAATATAATCCGAACCAATGCTGTATTCACCGCCAATTCCAAGCCCCATAACAAATAATCCAATTGCCAAACTTAACGGTCCGTCTGTATAATAAGCGAATAATGAAGCTAAAACTATTAAAGCAGGACAAATACGAAACAAGGTAAGATAACCGTATCGGTCGCTTAAATTTCCAAAAACAGATGACCCAACCATGATTCCTAATAAACTCATACACGAAATAAGCCCTTGTTGTAAAGAAGTTAATTGCGGATGTGCAATAATTTGTATCATCGGAATTATAATTCCGATTAAAGTTGCCAAGCCCGAACCAAGCGCCTGACCAAGTGATGATATAGTAAAAACCTTTATATGTTGCCATGTTAAAGGCATCGTATTCATATCAACAACCTTTGTATCCATACGTAAAACATTTTATAAGTTAAGCAAACCTGCAAACGGTTAGCAATATTGCTTAAAAGTACCTTTTTTTTATTTCTTTTAGAAACAAAACATGAATCTAAAAAATCATATAAAACCAAATATCAGAAGAACCTTTGAAAATGAAACAATTAAAACCTAAATTTTTCAGTAAATTTCTGTTTTAAATAATTGTAATTTTACCAAAAAACAACATGACAAAACTTGTATTTGCTTCTCACAACGAAAATAAAATTAAAGAAGTAAAAAAATTATTAGAAAATCAGTTCGAAATTGTAAGCTTAACCGATATTGGTTGTTTTGAAGATATTCCGGAAACAGCAGAAACAATTGAAGGAAATGCAATTTTAAAAGCCAATTATGTAACCGAAAAATATGGTTTAAATTGTTTTGCTGATGATAGTGGTTTATTAATTGATGCTTTAAATGGAGCTCCAGGAGTTTATTCGGCACGTTTTGCTGGCGAACATAAAAACGATACCGATAATTTAAATTTAGCTTTGCAAAAATTAGAAAATGAAACAAACAGAAAAGCACATTTTAAAACCATTATGGCTCTAAACTTAAACGGCGAACAACATTTGTTTGAAGGCATTGTTCAAGGAGATTTAACCACGCAACCTATTGGTAATAATGGATTTGGGTACGACCCTATTTTTGTTCCTGAAGGATATACAGAAACATTTGCACAATTAAGTTTAGAAGAAAAGTCTAAAATGAGCCATCGCGGTAAAGCTTTGCAAAAAATGGTGCAGTTTTTAAAAGCATAACTATAAAATATTGATTTATTTAAGTATAAAATAGTAAACAATTTTAGTTATTCTCATTAATTCGCAGTACCTTTGCACTTTATTAAAAATATCGAATGAATAATTTTGAACAATTAGGATTAAATGAATCGCTACTGCTGGCGATTAAAGATCTAGGATTTGAAAATCCGTCAGAAGTACAACAAAAGGCGATTCCCCTATTATTGGAAAACGATATCGACATTGTTGCTTTAGCGCAAACAGGGACAGGAAAAACAGCTGCATTTGGCTTTCCAATCATCCAAAAAATTGACGCAAACAACAGAGGGACACAGGCTTTAATTTTATCACCAACACGTGAGTTATGTTTACAGATTACAAATGAAATCAAAAACTACTCAAAATACGTTAAAGGGTTAAATACGGTTGCGGTATATGGGGGAGCGAGCATACATGATCAGGCTCGAGATGTTAAAAGAGGTGCACAAATTATTGTGGCAACACCCGGAAGAATGCAAGATATGATTAACCGCGGATTGGTTAACATTGAAAACATTAATTATTGTGTGTTAGACGAGGCAGATGAAATGCTGAACATGGGATTCTATGAAGATATCCGTTCTATTTTATCACACACACCAGAAAACAAATTTACATGGTTATTCTCTGCAACTATGCCTCAAGAGGTAGCAAGAATAGCAAAAGATTTTATGAAATCTCCAACTGAAATTACAGTGGGGCATAAAAATCAAGGAAACACAAGCGTAACGCACGAGTTTTACATTGCTAACGCACGCGACAGATATGCAGCTTTAAAACGTTTAGCAGATGCAAACCCTGATATTTTCTCGGTTATTTTCTGTCGTACAAAACGTGATACACAACAAGTTGCGGAAAAATTAGTTGAAGACGGGTACAATGCAGCAGCATTACACGGTGATTTATCTCAGGCACAACGTGACGGAGTTATGAAATCGTTCCGTGGTCGTCAAATTCAAATGTTAGTAGCTACAGACGTTGCTGCTCGTGGAATTGACGTAGACGATGTTACACACGTAATTAACTACCAATTACCAGACGAGGTTGAAACATACACGCACCGTTCAGGACGTACAGGACGTGCAGGTAAAACAGGTACTTCAATGATCATTATCACAAAATCTGAATTACGTAAAATTAATCAGATTGAGCGTATCATGAAAAACAAATTCATTGAAAAACCAATCCCATCTGGAGCTGAAATTTGTGAAACTCAATTAATTCACTTAGCAAACAAAATTAAAAATGTAGAAATTGACACTGAAATTGATCAGTACTTACCTGCAATTAATGAAGTTTTAGCTGATTTATCTAAAGAAGATGTTATTAAAAAACTTGTTTCTTTAGAATTTAATCGTTTCATATCTTACTACAAAAACTCACGCGATTTAACTTCGCAAGTTTCTGATCGTGATCGTAAAAGCAGCAATACAATTCCAACAGATGGTGCTGTTCGTTACTTTATCAACATTGGTCAAAAAGATGATTTTGATTGGATGTCGTTAAAAGATTTTTTACGTGATACGTTAGAATTAGGTCGTGATGATTTATTTAAAGTTGATGTTAAAGACGGATTCTCATTCTTTAATACAGATGCAGAACATGCTGAAAAAGTAATGAGCGTATTAAACGGCTACGAACACAACGGACGTAGAATTAATGTTGAAATCTCTAAAAATGACGGCGGATCTAACTCAAGAAGACGCGACCATAACGGACGTGGCGGAAGTGATAGAAAACCGTTTGAAAGACGTGGAGAACGCAATGATCGTAACGATCGCGGATCAAGATTTGACCGTGGTGAAAAACGTTCGGATAGCGGAAACAGACGTTCTACTGACCGATCTAGAGATGACAGAGCGCCAAGAAATGAAAGAAGAACAAGAATATCTTCTGATTTCAGCTCTTCAAGAAGAAGAAGTTAAGTAAGATTAGTTAATTTTATTTAAATATAATTTTAAAACTACAAAATATACCCTACATTTAGACCATAATAAAAATGTATGAAATATTTTGTAGTTTTTTTATTGATGCTTGTTAAGGTTACCACTTTGCAAGCTCAAGAAGATCCTGTTTTACTTAAAGGTACCGTAGTTGACGAGTTTACGCAGCTACCGATATCTAATGCCAATGTTATTAACTTAAACTCGGTTAAAGGTGCTGTAACCGATGAATTAGGGCGCTTTAAAATTGAGGCACAAGTAAATGACACCCTACATATTTCGTTTGTTGGTTATCAATCAATCAAAATTCGTGTTCCTGCTGACTGGATTAAAACACGTGATGATTTTAAAATTAAAATGATTGAAAAATCTAACGCTTTAGAAGAAATTATTATTCACAAATACCAACTTACCGGAGTTTTAGAAGTAGATAATAAACTTATTAGATTAAACGAAAATTACCGTTTAAATTTAACAGGCTTAAACTACGGCTATGAAGCTAATGATGGTTCTAAACTTGGAAGCGCTGTATTGGGTGGTTTTGCAAACCCAGCAGACGCCTTATTTAACACCTTTTCTAAAAAAGGGAAAGAACTGCGTAAACTTAGAAAAGTTAAAGAAGACGAAAACGTACGTAATTCTTTAGCTACAAAATACGATCGTGATATGGTTAGCGCATTGCTAAACATTAGTAAAAACGAAATAAGTGAAATTTTACAAAAATGTGAATATTCTAAAACTTTTATTGATACTGCAACCGATTTACAAATTATGGATGCGATTAAAAGTTGTTACGAAGATTACAGATTTTTATCAAAATAAAAAAAGGTTATCCAAAACGGATAACCTTTTTTTATTTCTTTACAATGATATCAAAATGGCTCATTAAGCCCGGCAGGGCCGTTTCATTAAAAATAGCACGTTTAATTTTTGTTTTTAGTGGATTTAAGGATATATAATAGCTGGTATAAAAATCCGCACCTTCGCAATTCGCTTTTTCAAATTCAGCCAAATGTAAATTACAATTATCAAAAAGTACTTTAGTTAAGTTAGCTTCCATAAAATCGGCACTAATTAAACTACAACTATTAAAACTTACATGTTGCAAATTTAAGGCGTAAAATTTAGCATAATCCATTTTGCAGTTGGTAAAATCAAACTCATAAATAAACTGATCAATACGCGCAAAGTTAACATCGGTAAAATCACAATTTAAAAAATTTACACCACGTAACGAAATATTATTAATATCGGCCGCTTTAAAATTACAATCTATAAATTTACAGCCTAAAAAAACAGCGTTTTTAAAATGACATTCGGTAAAATCACAGTTTACAAACGTACACGATTCGTATTCTTTAAAGTTAAATTCATCATCGAAAAAAAAATCTCCAGTAAATTCTTGATTATATATAATATCAAATGCCATAATAAAATTGTTTGTGCAAAAATAGCAATTTAAAAATTGGTTATTGGTTTTAAAACCAATCAAAAAACCTGCAAAACGTTATTCGTTTAAAAAGTTGTAGCTTTGCTGTTTATAATTAACTTCAGCATTATGTTATCTTTTAAGTTAAAACAAATTATCGAGAAAAAAGAAGACGAAAAACTTTCTTTTCGTGTTTTTGACCTCAATGCAGATCGAATTAAAACATACGCAACGCCGCATCAAAACGATCATTTTTTTATTTTAATTGTTGAAGAAGGAACGATTGAATTGCAAATTGAAGATCAGCATTATTTATTAAATAGCGGAAAAATATCGGTGGTATTTCCAAACCAAGCGCATTACATACAATCTAAATCTAAAAACTTTTTAGGCAAAATTATTTTGTTTGAGGAAGTTTTGTTTTGTTCTGACATTTTAAAAAATGAGCTAAGCGTTTACAACGTAAACTTATCTACGCAATTAAACTGCATAGTTTTAGACGCAAATACGTTTACTGAAAGCATGCAGGTTATAAAAACCGTTCAAGAAATTTATAATAAACCAGGCTTAATTAAAAAAGAACAGGCGCGTTTTTATATCAAAACGTTTTTACTAACATTAATTGAATCCGTTCATGGTCAGCATCCTATTTTAGGGCAACAAACAGCAGATCAGCCTTTGTATGTACAATTTAAAAAACTTTTAAACGAACATTATAAAACTGAAAGAACCGTTCAGTTTTACGCAGATCAACTTTATATAACCACTAAAAAGCTAAACGCCATAACCAAAAAACATTGTGGCGAAACCGCGATTAATACCATTCATCACCGTTTGATGATTGAAATTAAACGCCAGCTAATGTTTACCAAGAATAACAGGTAAATAAATTAACTATTTACTTTATAAAAAAACCCGCTATGTGCGCTTTTTTTATAATTGTAAAAATGTACCAAAACGTTCAAAATGGCACGTATAACCATTCGGTTTTTTTAATAAATAATCCTGATGTTCTTCTTCAGCTGGCCAAAATGTAGTAAAAGGTTCTAATGTAGTAACAATCTTACCAGGCCATCGTTCAGAATCATCAACAATTTTAATAATGGCTAACGCATCTGCTTTTTCTTGTTCATTTTGAATAAATAAAGCTGATCGATAACTAGAACCAATATCATTACCTTGGCGATCTACCGTTGTTGGATTATGAATTCTGAAAAAATAATCTAAAATTTCTTTGTATGATGTAACATTAGCATCGTAAGTAATTTCAATTCCTTCAGCATGACCGGGGTGATTGCGGTAGGTTGGATTTTGGTTCTCACCACCTAAATAACCAACTTCTGTATCAATAACTCCTGGTCTGACACGAAACAAATCTTCCATGCCCCAAAAACAACCGCCTGCTAAATATGCTTTTTTATAATTTTCCATAATTTCATGTTTTAGGTTTTACAATAAACGTATAACACCTTAGTCGAAATAAATAAACAAACCTGACTAATGAAGTAAAAATACAAATTATAAAAATGAATAAGCAATATAAAAGCTAAACCCATGTTTAAATATAATAATAATTCATTTTTAGTTTTCAAATCATATCTTTAAATAAAAAACTTAAAATCATATTTCTGAAATGCAACAAAGCTTTACTTATTACCTAATCACAACATTTATAAAATTAAAAGGTTATAAAAAAGCTTTTAGTGCATCGCCTATTAATTTCGTCAAACTACGCGATCAAGACAAAGCACATCCAACAGGAAACTTTTTTAAACAACATATTACACAACGCTTTGCTATTGAAAACACTGAAATAACAGAAATAAAAATAAAAAAAAACAGTTCTAAACTAATACTATACATTCACGGTGGTGCTTTTGTTTTTGGCCCGACACAGCAACATTGGGAAAGTGTTAAAAACATAGCTAATAAAACAGGATATGCGGTTTGGTTGTGCAATTACCCCAAAGCACCAGAATATAAAATACATCAAATAAATGCGAATTTAGATGCTGTTTACAAACGTGCGTTGCAAGATTATGAAGCGAAAAATATAATCTTACTAGGAGATTCGGCTGGTGGAAACTTAATTTTAACCTTAACGCAAAGAATTATTGCATCTCAACAAGAAGCACCCAATAAAGTAATAGCTATTTCACCGGTTGTAGATGCAGCATTTACTAATCCTGAAATAACAGTAGTAGATAAAAAAGATATTATGCTGTCTATAAACGGCATAAAAAGTACAAAAATGCTAATTGTTGGAGATTCTGAAACTGATATAAATACGTACTCCCCTATTTTAGGCAGTTTTAAAAACTTTCCGAAGTTGTATTTATTTTTAGCAGAGCATGATATTACTTACCCCGATCAAAAAATATTAGTAAAAAAATTAGAAGCTGAAAAATGCGAACATTACGTTTGTTTTGGCAAAAACATGCCACATATTTGGCCCTTATTGCCAATTATGAAAGAATCTAAAGTTGCATTTAATCAACTTATAAAATATCTAGTTAGTTAAGCTGATTGGTAAAAATAGCTTCTAAAAAACCAGAGGTAATATGTAACGGACCTTTTTCTTCTAAAAAGGTTAATAATGATTTAATTCCTAACGGGTTTAAGCCCATCATCAAGCCAATTTCGTAAAGTTTATTTACTTCTTTTTCATGCCAAACGCCATCGCATTGCATCAATAAACTTAATCGATATAATTGAATCACACGTTCTGAAAATGCCAAAGGCATAACCTGCAATTCTGACTTGTACAAAGCATAATACGCATCATCTGCAATACCAAAATCTTTTGCTAAAAGTTTTAAAAAATCCATTTCTCGGTCGTGCAAAACGCCATCAACCTTTGCAAATTCAATTAATTGCTTTAGTAAAAAAAGTTTTTCATCTAAGCTTTCCATATCGGTTACGTTTAAAAAAAGGGCTTGTTTGTTACTGTAAAATAATGTAATTTAATACATATTAACGAATCCAAACTATAAATTCAATTTTAATCTACTAATTTTGTAAAAAAATAAAACGTGCTTGCAACCCAAACAAAAACCTATAGCTTATCGGTCGTTTTAAAACGTGTAAAACAAATTATTCAAACACAAACGCAAAATAAATATTTTTGGGTTAAAGTTCAGGTTTCTAAAATTAGCTCAGACCGCCGCGGTCATTATTATTTAGAATTAATTGAAAGCCAAAACGGAACGGTAATAGCAAAGGCTGATGCAACTATTTGGGCGCAACAATGGGCTACAATTCAAACAAAGCTGGGTAACAATTTACCTCAAATTATAAAAAACGGATCTGAAATTTTATGTTTTGCAACCATAGAATATTCTGAAATTTATGGATTGCGTTTACATATTGTTGATGTTGATTTAAGTTTTAGTTTAGGTGAAATTGAAAAAAGAAAGCAGGAAAACTTACTTTATTTACAAAAAAATAATCTAATTAACCGCAACAAGCAAAAGCATTTACCACTGGTAATTCAGAATATTGCAGTAATTGCATCGCCAAATTCTGCTGGTTTTGCAGATTTTACCAAGCATTTAAAAGAAGTAGATTTTAACTTTTCTTGTCAATTTACCTTATTTCCGTGTGCTGTTCAGGGCGAACATGCAATAGCAGAAATGCTTCAGGCCATACAAAACATACAATTATATGCTTTTGATGCTTTGGTTATTATTCGTGGCGGAGGTTCTAAGTTTGATTTAGAACTGTTTAATGATTTAGAATTAGCTAAAGCCATTGCTAACGCTTCCCTACCGGTAATTACCGGAATTGGACACGAAACAGATAGTAGTTTAGCAGATTTGGTTGCGCATCAAGCACAAAAAACACCAACAGCAGTTGCAAGTTTTATTATAGATCGGGCTAAAAATTACTGGTTGCATATAAAAAACATACAGCAAACAATTAGCAAACAAGCACAGCAAATTCTTCAAGCTAAAAAATACAATACCCAATGGCAAGAAGAACAAATAAAAAACAAAACCCAACAAATTGTAGCCAACAAGCAACAACAACTGCATAGCTTATCAAACAAAATATCTTTTATTAGCCAGCATTTTTTAGCCAACAAAAAATTAGAAATTAATGCCCAAAACAACAAGTTACATTTTTTAAGCAAACAAGTACTAATAAACAAGCAGTTTAAGGTTAAAGAAAACGCAACCTACATTCAGGCGTTTGCCAACCAACACCTAAAAAAAGCAACTAATGAATTGCATATTTTTACCCAAATGATGCAACAATATGCCTTACAAAGCTTACAAACGCAAAAGCAACGCTTAGAAAAAGTAATGCATATTCCTGAGGCTTATAACCCAGAAAATGCTTTAAAAATAGGTTACGCAATGGTACGTAAAAACGGAGCATTGCTTACTAAAGATACTGAAATTATAAACGGAGATGTGCTAACCGTAGAAATGGCAAACAAATTTATTACATTTAGCATTACAGATACAAACCAGCAAATAATATGGAAGGATATACCTACGAAAGTGCAGCAAAAGAATTAGAACAAATTTTAGAAGCGCTAAAGAATGATGAAATATCGATCGATAATTTAGCGACTAAAGTAGAAAAAGCCAGCAAATTAATCGCTTTTTGTAAAGAAAAATTAAGCAATACCGAAAAAAGTGTTCAGGTAATTATTGATAAACTTGAAGCATAATAACGCAAACGTATAGTATAATACGTTATCTTTGCGAGCTAAATAAAAACAAAAATGACAAATAACGATATATTTAAAAAACTTCGTGTTGCCTTAATGTTACGCGACGACCAAATTGTAGAAATTTTAGAATTGGTAGATTTTAGAATTTCTAAAGGTGAAATTGGAAATTTTTTTAGAGCTGAAGATCATCCAAAATATGTTGAATGTGGCGATCAGGTTTTACGCAACTTTTTAAATGCCTTGGTAATTCACTTACGCGGTACTAAAGAAGATCCGAAAAATCCAATAGAAATAATTGAAGCCAATAAAAAAGCAGCAAAAAATAATAAACTAGAAAATTTTTCCGATAAAAAACCTGCTGCTAAACCAGCCGACAAGAAACCACGAGTAAAAACAAATAATGCTGGGAAACCTTTTGTGAAAAAAGAAAAACCAGTTTCTGTAGTTGAGAAAGTAAAGTTTAACAACGGAAAACCAAAAAAGAAATAAAAAAAACCGATTTCAATTGAAATCGGTTTTTTTTATTTGTATCTCGAATTAATTAAGATAAAGCAGCTTTTACTTGATCAGCAGCTTCTTGGAATTGAACTGCAGATAAGATTGGCATACCAGACTCATCAATTAATTGTTTTGCAACTTCTGCATTTGTACCTTGTAAACGTACAATAATTGGCACGTTGATAGAATCACCCATGTTTTTGTAAGCATCTACAATACCTTGAGCAACACGGTCACAACGAACAATACCACCAAAAATGTTAATTAAAATTGCTTTTACGTTTGGATCTTTTAAAATGATACGGAAAGCAGTTTCAACACGTTTTGCATCAGCAGTACCACCTACGTCTAAAAAGTTAGCTGGTTCAAAACCTGCATATTTAATTAAGTCCATAGTAGCCATTGCTAAACCAGCACCGTTAACCATACAACCAACAGTACCATCTAAGTCAACATAGTTTAATCCTACTTCTTTAGCTTCAACCTCAATTGGGTTTTCTTCACGAATATCACGGAATTCAGCTAAATCAGCATGACGGTATAATGCGTTATCATCTAAATCAACTTTAGCATCAACAGCAACAATTTTGTTGTCTGATGTTTTTAATACTGGGTTAATTTCGAACATTGAAGCATCAGAACCAATATAAGCTTTGTATAATGCATCAATAAATTTAACCATTTGTTTGAAAGCTTCTCCAGATAAACCTAAGTTAAAAGCAATTTTACGTGCTTGGAAACCTTGTAAACCTAAAGCAGGATCAATTTCTTCAGTAAAAATTAAATGAGGTGTTTTTTCAGCAACTTCCTCAATATCCATACCACCTTCTGTAGAATACATTACCATATTTCTACCAGTTGCACGGTTTAATAAAACTGAAACATAAAATTCAGAAGTTTCAGATTCACCTGGATAGTACACATCTTCAGCAACTAAAACTTGGTGCACTCTTTTACCTGTTGGAGGTGTTTGAGGCGTAATTAAATCCATACCAATAATTTGACCAGCAATTTCTTTAACCTGATCTAAATTTTTAGCTAATTTTACACCACCACCTTTACCGCGGCCACCTGCATGAATTTGTGCTTTAATTACATGCCATCCTGTGCCTGTATCTTGAGTTAATTGTTTTGCTTTTAAAACAGCTTCTTCGGCATTGCTAGCAACGTAACCACGTTGAACGTTTACACCATATTTGGCTAAAATAAGTTTGCCTTGGTATTCATGTAAATTCATAACTACTATTTGTTTGTTTTGCGAAATTTAATTAAACAAAAATAAAAAACTTAGTTCGATTTTTCATCTTAAAAGCTGAATTTTTTATCTTTTGCATAAAGATACGACATTTTCAAAAAATAAAAAACTTTAGAGCATATATTCAAAAAACACAAGGTTAAATTTTTTATAATAAAAATAATGGTTGGTAATTTTTAAAACTAATATCAGTTCACTATTTCGTAATAATTTAAAAAATTACTTAACCTTAATATATTTATAAAATTGAAAGTTTTAAATAATAGAATAATTAAAATTTTACGGCATATTAATTAATAGGTTCTCTGTATAATTCCCTTCCTAAATATATTGCATCACGTTCAGGTAAATTTGAATTATAAAACAAACTATTATATTCTTCAATAACTTTAAGAATAGCTTCTTTATCAGTTATTCTTATTCTAGTTTCATGATTGGATTTTGTTCCTTTGTCAGTAAAGTTTAAAGAGCCTAGATATACTAATTCATCATCAATAATATATATTTTACTATGAATAAACATATCCTCATAAACACCTGATTTATGTGGAGAAACAAAGACTTTAAATGGAAATAATTTAGAATATGAATAGCTATAAATTCTATAGTTTTTTATCCTTTTCTGAAAATTATTTTTGATGATAAATAATAACAATATTGGAAAAGTTAAATACAAAAACTTCAAATTTTTAGTAAAGTTAAGTAAAGTTATCATTCCTAAAAACAACCCGATTATACCATATAAAAGAAACATATGAATTTGTATCCATTTATTTCTTATTCTTTCAGCTTTAACATCTTTAGATCTATGTTGCTTAATCAATTTATAATTATTTTTTTCATAATTACCATAAAAGTCATCAATTTTATCAGAAGTAATTAAATTAACTTCAATCCCTTTTTCATTTAATTGAATAAGTTCTTTCATTAAAGATGGTGACAAATACGGAGAAATAATTTTTACATTTTTTTTAGCTTTATTAATTTCATCAAGTAATTTTTTTCCTGCTCCCCTTCCAATATAAATATCACAATTTACCCCATTAAAAAATGCACTCATATTATTTACTATTTATGTTTGTAATAATTTTAATAAATTATAGCTAACGCAATTATATATGCATAATTCTATATTAAATAGGTAAACGTTGTTTAATTAAACAAATTGCTTTTATTATATTTGCGGCATTATTTAAAACAAAAATTATTAAAATGCAAAACGAACTATTGCTAGAAGTAGCACAGCAATTTGGCAGTCCGGTTTACGTGTACGATGCCGAAAAGATTATCAGTCAGTACCAACGCTTAACAAATGCATTCGCTAAGGTTGAAAAACTTAGAATTAATTATGCAGTCAAGGCACTTTCTAATATTTCTGTGTTAAAGCTACTGAAACAGGAAGGTTCGTGCTTAGATACGGTTTCTATTCAAGAAGTTCAACTGGGGTTGAAAGCTGGATTTGAACCAAAAAATATAATTTTTACTCCAAACGGAGTTTCGTTAGAAGAAATTGAAGAAGTTGCTGCTTTAGGCGTACAAATTAATATTGACAACCTATCTATTTTAGAGCAATTTGGTCATAAACACCCAAACATTCCGGTTTGTATTCGTATCAATCCGCACGTTATGGCTGGTGGAAATGCTAACATATCTGTAGGACATATAGATTCTAAATTTGGTATTTCGGTACATCAATTGCCATTATTATTACGTATTGTAGAAAACACTAAAATGCGTATTAACGGAATTCATATGCATACCGGATCTGACATTTTAGATATTGAAGTATTTTTATACGCTGCAGAAATTTTGTTTGATACTGCTTTAAAATTTAAAAACTTAGAATTTTTAGATTTTGGTTCTGGATTTAAAGTTCCGTACAAACCAGACGATATTGAAACTAACATTGAAGAATTAGGTGAAAAGCTTACTGAAAGATTTAATGAGTTTCAAAAACAATACGGTAAAAAATTAACTTTAGCTTTTGAACCGGGTAAATATTTAGTTTCTGAAGCAGGATATTTTTTAACAAAAGTTAATGTTGTAAAACAAACTACATCAACCGTTTTTGCTGGGGTTGATTCTGGATTTAATCATTTAATCCGCCCAATGTTTTACAATTCATACCATCATATCGAAAACATTTCTAATCCAGAAGGTAAACCACGTTTTTACTCGGTTGTTGGTTATATTTGTGAAACCGATACGTTTGCAACAAATCGTCGCATAAGCGAAATTAAAGAAGGTGATATTTTAAGCTTTAAAAACGCTGGTGCTTATTGTTTTTCTATGGCATCAAACTACAATTCACGTTTTAAACCTGCCGAAGTAATGATTTACAAAGGTGAAATTCATTTAATACGTGAGCGCGAAACAATGGATGATATCTTGAGAAATCAAATCGAAATAAAATTATAAATAAAAAAGCGACTCAGTTTGAGTCGCTTTTTTTAATATTAAGATATCTTTAATATAAATATTACGTAGCAATTTTATAAAACAAATCTTATACATTTGAAAGAATAATTAAAAGACATGAATAGAAGGAAATTTTTTAAAAACGGAGCTTTATTTACTTTAGGAACTACATTAATAAATCCTATTGATACGTTTGCAGGCACGCCAAATGCAATAGACGATTTTGTTGTTAAAGGTAAAAAAGCAAAAAACATCATTATTTTAGTTAGTGATGGAATGAGCCGAGGAACTTTAACTATTGCAGATCAGTTTCAGTACCGTAAAACAGGTAAACACACCAATTGGATTCAATTATATAACGACAACAAAGTTGCCATTTCATCTATGGATATGTCGTCTAAGAATTCAGTAGTAACCGATTCGGGTGCAGCAAGTTCTTCTTGGGGCGGAGGTGTTCGAGTAAACAACGGATCTATTAACTACAACGAAGACGGAAGTTACAACACACCTATTTGGCAAAAATTTAAAAAAGCAGGTAAAATGGCAGGTTGTGTAACCACAGTGCCAATTACGCACGCAACACCAGCTGGTTTTACAGCCGTATCTAACAAACGTAGCGATATGCCGGGCATTGCTGTACAATATTTAGAAAATGAGTACGACGTAATGCTAGGCGGTGGAGATAAATATTTTAACGCAAAAAAACGCCCAGATAATCGTGATTTATATGGTGATTTTAAGCAAAAAGGTTATCAGGTTGTAAATACGCGTGACGAATTATTAAAGGCAGATACAACAAAACCGATTTTAGGAGTTTTTGGTGAAGAAGATTTACCTTATACAGTTGACAGAATCAATCAACCAAAATTAGCTGCCGAATATCCGTCGTTAGCAGAAATGACTGAGGTTGCTATTAACCGAATGAAAAAAAACAAAAACGGATTTGTTTTACAAGTTGAATCTGGAAAGGTAGATTGGGCTGCGCATGCAAATGATATTGCTGGTTTAATTCACGAACAATTGGCTTTTGATGAGGCAATTAAAGTTGCCATGGATTTTGCTGAAAAAGACAAAAATACGTTGGTAATTATTACTACCGATCACGGTAACGCAAACCCTGGAATTTTATACGGATCGCGTGCTAATGTTGAGTTTGACACGCTACAAAATTATACAGCAACCAATGAATTTATTCTAAATCAAATTAAAGGTTCTGATAACATTCACCGCGTACGCGAAATTGTTAAACAATATAACGGTGTAGATTTACATAAAGAAGATTCTACCGAATTGTTATCTTATTATACAAAGTTGAGCACAGACAACGAAGGCTTATACAACTACAAAAAATTACCTTACAAAGCCATTTCTGATATTCAGAAAAGATATAATTCTGTGGGTTGGCTTAGCATGGATCATACCGGTGATTATGTAGATTTAGCTATGTTTGGACCAGGAAGTGAAAACTTAAAACCTTTTATGAAAAACACAGATTTACATTACTTTATGTTACAAGCGGCAGAAGTAGAAAATAAAGCATAAAAAGCTCTTTTAAAAAGAGGTTTAAAAAAACAAAAACGGGTTAGAAAATTCTAACCCGTTTTTATTATATAAGTTTTAAATTATATTAAGCTTACTACCCAATATACAAGGGCTGCAAATAAAGCAGATACAGGAATAGTTAAAATCCAAGCCCATAATAAGCTAATAGTTACCCCCCAACGTACAGCAGAAATACGTTTGGTAATTCCTACCCCAATAATCGCACCAGTAATGGTGTGTGTTGTAGAAACAGGAATACCTAATTTTTCAGTTAAAAATAAAGTAAACGCTCCAGCAGTTTCTGCAGCAACACCTTCTAAAGGAGTTACTTTAGTAATTTTAGAACCCATGGTTTTTACAATTTTCCAACCACCACTTAACGTTCCTAAAGCAATAAAGATGAAAGATGTAATTGGCACCCATTCGTAATGATCAACAAAATAGTCAAAACGTAAAGATGCATCCATCGCTTGGTAAACATCATTTGCTTCTGCAGGTAATGATAAGTGATAAGAAATAACAGCTGCTCCAATAATACCCATTACTTTCTGAGCATCGTTAGCCCCGTGTCCTAATGAGAATAAAGCTGAAGAAACTAATTGTAATTTTTTAAACCATTTATCTGCTTTGTGTGGGTTTGTTCTTCTACAAATCCACAAAATAGCCAGCGTTATAATATAGGCCATTAACATACCTATAAATGGCGCTAAGAATATGAACAAGAAAATAGGTAAAACTTTAGCAACGTTAATTACGTGTTCAAAAGTTTGGTATTCCATCCAAGCATGCATTAAAGCTGCTCCCATAAAACCACCAATTAAAGTGTGTGATGATGATGAAGGAATTCCTAATTTCCAAGTTAATAAGTTCCATGTAATAGCAGCAATTAATCCTGCTAAAATAACTTCTAATGTAATAAAATCTTCGTGAACGGTTTTTGCAATGGTATTACCAACCGCAAAACCAGCTCCTGCTTTAGCAATAAAATAAGCTGCAAAGTTAAAAAAGGCAGCCCATAAAACCGCTTGAAAAGGCGTTAAAACTTTAGTTGCAACGATTGTTGCAATTGAGTTTGCTGCATCGTGAAACCCATTTATATAGTCAAATATTAAAGCTAAAATTACAATTATGACTAATAAAACAGGAAAATCTAAAATTAAATCCATAATAATATAAATTTATGTATTATTATGAGTGTTTTACAGCAACAGCTTCTAATACGTTAGCAACCCCTTTACATTTGTCAGACGCACTTTCTAAAGCAGAAAGAACTTCTTTATATTTAATAATATTTTTAGCATCTGTTTCGTTCTCAAAAATATCAGCAACTGCTTTATCAAAAACGTTATCTGCTTTTCCTTCTAATTTATTAATACGTTTACAAGCTTCTAAAATACCGTCTAAATTATTCATATTCGGTAAATCTTCAAGCACAGCTTTTTTAATTAACTGACAAGCTTCTAAGTTAATCTCAGTTAATTTTCTAATAGATTTTGTAATTTTTTCAACTTGGTACATTTTCATTCTACTAGCAGCACCGTGCATGTAATTTGCTACATCATCAATAGATTTAACTAAAGCTAAAATATCTTCTCTATCAAAAGGAGTAATAAAATTACGACTTAACTCTAAATTTGTTTTATGCGTAATTTCCTCAATATTAGCTTCAAGTTCTTCTATTTTTTTATAATAAGCATCTCTTTCACCTTTAGAAGCATTTACAGCTTCGTGCAATGTCTCAGCTAAAATTACTAAGTTTGTAGTAGCTTGTTCAAACAAAGGAAAAAACTTTTTATCCTTCGGAACTAAAAATTGAAAAATACTGTTTAATGACATTTCTTCTTTGATTTATTTTGATGCAAAACTAATCCCGTAATGTTAAGTTAATGTTACTAAATATTAAATTTAAAAACAATTTTTAATCTATTTAATTCAAGCCTTTTTTTATTTATTTGATTATATTAGCCTTAGCTAAATCAATCAAGCATGGACTTAAATTTTAATATAAACGAAGATTACAACAAGCAATTATTATCAGACGTACGTCAAAAAATTTCAAAAATTAAACTTGGCGGAGGAAAAAGCAAAATAGAAAAACAGCATCAAGCCGGTAAATTAACAGCCCGAGAGCGTTTAGATTTTTTATTTGACAACGATACCGAAAGCATAGAAATTGGCGCATTAGCTGGCTATGATATGTATAACGAACACGGTGGTTGCCCTGCTGCCGGAGTTATTGTAAAAATAGGCTATGTTTCAGGCAAGCTATGTATTGTAGTTGCAAATGATGCAACAGTAAAAGCTGGTGCATGGTTTCCTATAACCGGTAAAAAAAATTTAAGAGCGCAAGATATTGCCATAGAAAATAACCTACCTATTATCTATCTGGTAGATTCTGCTGGCGTTTACTTACCTTTGCAAGACGAAATTTTTCCAGACAAAGATAATTTTGGACGTATTTTTAGAAACAATGCCATAATGAGCAGCATGGGTATTACCCAAATTGCAGCCGTAATGGGAAGTTGTGTAGCTGGTGGTGCATATTTACCGATTATGAGCGACGAAGCTTTAATTGTAGATAAAACCGGAAGTATTTTTTTAGCAGGAAGTTATTTAGTTAAAGCAGCCATTGGCGAAAATATTGATAACGAAACTTTAGGAGGTGCAACAACACATTGCGAAATTTCTGGCGTTACCGATTATAAAGCAGCAAACGATCAAGACGCATTAGATCGTATTAAAAGCATTATGGGTAAAATTGGAGATTTTGACAAAGCTGGATTTAACCGCATCGCTCCTGCCCTACCTAAAGAAAACCCAGAAGAAATTTACGGCATTTTACCCAAATCTCGTACCGATCAATACGATATGTACGAAATTATAAAACGCCTGGTAGATAATTCTGAATTTGATGAATACAAGGCCGGGTACGGTCAAACCATTATAACAGCTTACGCCCGTATTAACGGTTGGGCAGTTGGCATTGTAGCCAACCAACGTAAATTAATTAAAACAGCCAAAGGCGAAATGCAATTTGGTGGAGTTATTTACTCCGATTCGGCCGATAAAGCTACCCGATTTATTGCCAATTGCAACCAGAAAAAAATTCCTCTTGTATTTTTACAAGATGTAACCGGATTTATGGTTGGAAGCAAATCTGAACACGGCGGAATCATTAAAGATGGGGCTAAAATGGTAAATGCCGTTGCCAATTCGGTAGTTCCAAAATTTACGGTAATTATTGGTAATTCGTACGGTGCAGGAAATTACGCCATGTGCGGCCGTGCTTACGATCCGAGATTTTTTATTGCTTGGCCTTCGGCCGAATTAGCCGTTATGGGTGGTTCACAAGCAGCAAAAGTTTTGTTACAAATAGAAGCATCAACTTTAAAAGCAAAAGGCGAAGAATTAACACCTGAAAAAGAAGCCAAATTGTTTGAAGAAATAAAATCAAAATACGACAAACAAACTTCACCATATTACGCAGCTGCACGTTTATGGACCGATGCCATTATTGATCCGTTAAACACCAGAAAATGGATTTCTATGGGAATTGAAGCCGCAAATCATAAACCAATAGAAAAACCTTTTAACTTAGGTATTTTACAAGTATAACAGCAAAAAAATCCATCGCTTTACAATGATGGATTTTTTAATTGAAACCCAGTCATTTTTAATGTCACAAAATCAAGATTTTAATCCGGCTAAAGAAGTTTTACCTTGGCTTACCGCCTTAGCTTTTTTTATGCAAGCTTTAGACGGAACCATTTTAAACACAGCCTTACCTGCCATTGCAAAAGATTTTAACCAATCTTCTTTACAAATGCAATCAGTCGTTATTTCGTACACCGTAACTTTAGCCATTTTAATTCCGTTAAGCGGATGGCTTTCGGATCGTTACGGAACCAAAAAAATATTTACCTTATCGGTAGTTTTATTTACGTTCGGATCGGTGCTTTGTGCCTTTTCGTACGATATTTTCAACTTGGTTTGCGCACGTATTATTCAAGCTGCTGGTGGCGCCATGATGGTACCGGTGGCGCGTTTGGCCATTTTATATACCTATCCTAAAAATCAATTGCTACGAGTAATGAATTTTATTACCATACCTGGATTGGTTGGGCAAGTTGTTGGACCATCGTTGGGTGGTTTTTTATCCGATTATTATTCGTGGCACTGGGTATTTTTAATTAATATTCCAATTGGTATTATTGGCGTAGTTTTAACGCAGAAAAAAATGCCTAACATAACCAAACCGGTAGGAAAGTTTGATGGTTTAGGCTTGCTTTATATTTCTACCACCATTGTTGCATTAACGGTTATTATGGAACTTATTAGTTTGGGCATCACCAAATGGACGTATTTAACGGGTGCAATTTTACTAACCTTTATTGCCATTATATTATACATAAAACGCTCCAGAAAGCATCCAAAACCAATTATAGATTTAACTTTATTTAAAGTTGATACGTTGCGCATCGGCCTTTTAGGTAACTTATTTACCCGTTTAGGCGTAGGCGGAATGCCTTTTTTATTGCCTTTGTTATTACAAGTTGGCTACGGACATTCGGCCGCAATTTCTGGATTAATGCTTATTCCATCTGCGTTAGCCAATATGTTAGCCAAATACGCAGTTGTACCATTAATTCAGCGTTTTGGATATCGCACCGTTTTAATTACCAACACCTTAATATTAGCTTTTATTATCACTTCTTTTTCCTTAACCGACAAAAGCACGCCGTTGTTGTATTTTATTCCGCTAATGTTATTTTTTGGCTCGGCCAATTCCATTCAAATGTCATCCATGAATACCATTACCATTGCAGATTTAAATAACGACACAGCAAGTTCAGGAAACAGCTTATTAGCCATTATGCAACAGCTTTCAAACAGTTTCGGTGTTTCTATTGCTGCGCTAATTTTAAGTTTAATGCCAAGTTTTAGCGCAACAACAATGTCAACCGCAGATGCATTTAAATACACGTTTATTACCATTGGCGTGATTACAGCTTTATCATCACTTGTTTTTGGTAATTTAAAACCAACAGCTGGATCTGATTTATCTGGACGCTAATTTTAAGTTAAAACACAATATTTAAAAAGTGACTAAGGTTATGTGTTAAAAGCAACAAGCCATGAAGCTGAATAGAAATATTTTTAAAACCGAACTGGGGCAACATAAAAACCAACGCGTAATTTGGATTGATTTTCCGTATGCTGCTCAACATGTTGCAGATTTGCGTGAAGCTTTGCCTCATGTAAAATGGAGTTCTAGTCAGAAAAAATGGTACATCATAGATAAGCCAATTTTTAGAGATTTTTTTAACATTTCTAACGAAACGTATGAAGGCAAAAATTTATTGGTTAAAATTGATGTTATAAATAAACCCGAATTACAAAAGTTTATTCAGCAACTTCGGCTAAAAGCTTATAGCGAAAGTACCATAAAAACGTACAGCGCAGAATTTGCGCAATTTTTATATATTTTAAATAAACACGACGTTAAAAACATCAGTTCAGAACAACTTCGCTCGTATTTATTATATTGCATTACAGAACTTAAGTTGTCTGAAAACCAGATTCACAGCCGATTAAATGCACTTAAATTTTATTTTGAGCAAGTTTTGCACCGTGAAAATTTATTTTTCGAAATTCCGCGTCCTAAAAAACAAAATGCGTTGCCTAAGGTTTTAAGCCAGGCAGAAATAAAACGTTTATTTACTGTTACCAATAACGTAAAACATCAATTAATTTTAAAAGTTGCATACGGATTAGGACTGCGTGTAAGCGAAATTGTTGCTTTAGAATTAACAGATATTGATAGCGACCGCATGTTGGTACATATTAAAAACGCAAAAGGTAAAAAAGACCGATATGTACCATTACCACAAGTTTTACTTACCGAACTTCGTAACTATTACAAAACTTATAAACCTAAAAAATATCTTTTTGAAGGGCAATACAATCAGCCGTATGCAACGCGCAGTGCGCAAGCTGTTTTTAAAACAGCAATGAAAAAAGCACGTATTAACAAACCCATTGGCATTCATGGTTTACGTCATAGTTATGCTACGCATTTGTTAGAATACGGTACCGACATGAGCTTTATACAAAAGCTTTTAGGCCATAACCAAATTAAAACCACACAAGTTTACGCAAAAGTTACCAATACATTTTTAGCTAAAGTAATAAGCCCGTTGGACCGATTGAATCAAGAGTAACAATCACTCACTGCCGTGTTTTGTCGGTAATTATATGTAGTTTTGCATTTTTTAAGCCAATAAAAATGCGTTTAGTACTTAGTTTTTTATGTTTTGTTGTAGCGGTAAGCTTTAGCTTTGCTCAACAATTTTCTGTTATAAGCTGGAATATTGCCAATTTAGGTAAAAGTAAATCCGAAACAACCCTAGAAAAAATAGCCGATATTATTGCACCTGCCGATATTATTTGCCTGCAAGAAGTTGTTGCGGGTTATGGCGGTGCCCAGGCAGTTGCCAAAATTGTAGCGCATTTAAACCGTAAAAACAACGTTTGGGATTACAGCATTAGCGATCCTACCCTATCTTCAACACCGCATACTCGGGAACGTTATGCATATATCTGGAAAAGAAACAAAATAAAAATTAAACGTAAGTTTGAGCTAGAAAGCATTTACAAAAATCAAATTGAACGCGAACCTTACATTGGAAGTTTTACCATTAAAAATTCAGAATTTAAAATATTTAGTTTTCATGCCGTGCCTAAAAAAAGTACTCCAGAAAAAGAAATCAAATATTTTAAAGAATATAGCCGATTATACGGCGATCAGCTTATTTTTTTGGGAGATTTTAATGTAACCAACACCAACTCTGTTTTTAATCCAATTTACAAACAAGGTTTTAAAGATGCATTTCCAAATCAAAAAACAACCTTAAAACAAAACTGCGTAAATAACAATTGTTTAGCCAATGCCTACGATCATGTTTTTTATCCAACAAGCAAATTAAAAGTAATAAAAGCAGAAGCAATTCCGTTTTACACCGATTTTAACGATTTAAAGCAAGCACGTAAAGTTTCAGACCATTTACCGCTTTATGTACTTTTTCAAATTTTATAAGCAAATAAAAAATATCAGCTTTAAAAACTGCTTTTTTTTAATTTATTAAACACGGAAAATTGAATATTTTAAACAGATAAACTATCTTTGTACCATTAAAAAAATTATACAATGCGTATTTCATACAATTGGTTAAAACAATTTATCAAAATAAACAAAACGTCTGATGAAGTAAGTACAATTCTTACAGATTTAGGATTAGAAGTTGAAGGTATTGAAACTTATGAAAGTTTAAAAGGTGGCCTAATTGGCGTAGTAGTTGGTCATGTACTAACTTGCGAAAAACACCCAAATGCCGATAAATTAAACCTAACAACTGTTGATTTAGGCGACGGAAATAATCCCATACAAATTGTATGCGGTGCTCCAAACGTAGCTCAAGGTCAAAAAGTTTTAGTAGCAACAATAGGAACTAAATTATTTGATGCCGAAGGCAATGCTTTCGAAATTAAAAAAGGTAAAATTCGTGGGGAAGAATCTAATGGAATGATTTGCTCTGAAAGTGAATTAGGATTAGGATCATCTCACGACGGAATTTTAGTTTTACCAGAAGATACTGCTCCTGGAACCCTAGCTCAAGATTTATTTGAAATTGAACTTGACGAAGTTTTTGAAATTGGTTTAACACCAAACCGTTCGGACGCAATGAGCCATTGGGGCGTAGCTCGCGATTTACGCGCTGGCTTATTACAACAAGGCGAAGTAGTTAAAGAATTGGTTACCCCATCGGTATCTAAATTTAATGTTGAAAAAAGAACATTAAAAATGGATATTAAGGTAGAAGATGCTAAACTTGCGCCACGTTATTGCGGTGTAACAATTTCAGGAATTGAAGTAAAAGAATCTCCTTCTTGGTTGCAAAACCGTTTAAAAGCTATCGGATTAACTCCAAAAAACAATATTGTTGACGTTACCAATTACGTAATGCACGAATTGGGGCAGCCATTACATGCCTTTGATGCATCTAAAATTAAAGGTGGTAAAGTAATTGTAAAAACCTTACCAGCAGGTACCAAGTTTGTTACTTTAGATGAAGTTGAACGTACTTTACACGAAGACGATTTAATGATTTGTGATGAAATTGGACCGCTATGTTTAGCTGGTGTTTTTGGTGGTAAACATTCTGCCGTTAATGCAAACACAACACAAATTTTCCTAGAATCTGCCTATTTCGATCCGGTAACGGTTAGAAAAGCAGCTAAACGTCACGGATTAAGCACGGATGCATCTTTCCGTTTTGAACGCGGTATCGATCCTAGCATTACCGAATATGCATTAAAACATGCAGCTTTATTAATACAAGAAGTTGCAGGTGGTGAAATTACATCTGATATTGAAGATTTATATCCTAAAAAAATAGAAGATCATCAAGTTTTTCTATATTTTGATCACGTAGATAAATTATTAGGACAAGAAATTTCTAAAGAAGTAATTAAAAAAATATTAGTTTCTTTAGATATTAAAGTAAACAGCGTTTCCGAAGTTGGTTTAGGCCTAACTATTCCGGCTTATCGTGTGGATGTTGATAGAGAAGTTGACGTAATTGAAGAAATTTTACGCGTTTACGGATTTAACAACATTGAAACCGATACAAAAATTAGTGCTTCTATGTCGCGTTCGGCAAGAAACGAAGATTTTAAAATTCAAAATATTATTGGTGATGCATTAGCAAGCCTTGGTTTTAACGAAATGATGGCGAACTCATTAACTTCACCAGAATATGTTAAGTTAACTGAATATTTAAAAGAAGAAGAAAACGTTAAAATGCTTACGCCATTAAGTAACGATTTGTCGGTAATGCGTCAATCTATGTTATTTAGTGCATTAGAAGCTGTTAGTTACAACATAAACCGCAGAAGTACAGATTTAAAATTCTTCGAATTTGGTAAAACGTACCACAAAAAAGGAGAACTTTTTGATCAGTATGTAGAAAACAAACATTTGTCGTTAACCGTTACCGGAAATACACAAACAGAAAGCTGGTTAAACGTTGCAAAACCTATCGATTTCTTTAACTTTAAAGGTTATGTACATGGCATTTTAGCACGTTTAGGTATTGAAAAAACTACGGCTAAACCTACAGAAAATGATATTTTTGCAGAAGGTATTGCTTTAACTTTAGGACGTGAAACTATTGTTTCTTTTGGTTCAGTTAAAAAATCTATTTTAAAAGCAATGGATATTAAGCAACAGGTTTTCTATGCAGATTTTAATTGGGATGCTATTTTAAAAGTAATTTCAACTAAAATTAAAGTTAGTGATTTACCAAAAACGCAAGAAGTTCGTCGTGATTTAGCTTTATTATTAGATGATGCTGTAACGTTTGAACAAGTTTACACAACTGTTAAATTAACCGAAAAAGCATTGCTTAAAAATATTAATTTATTTGATGTGTACCAAGGTGATAAATTACCAGCGGGCAAAAAATCGTATGCAATTAGCTTAACGTTACAAGATGCTGAAAAAACGTTGACCGATAATCAAATTGAAAAAATTATGGGTAAAATTCAGTACCAATTGGAAACTCAATTAGGAGCTACATTACGCTAAGTAAAACAACATAAAAACAAAAGGTCGAATTTAAAATTCGACCTTTTGTTTTTTAAAAAATACTTAAATCGTATTGTTTAACAAGTTCTAAAATCATGTGGTAACCCGCAACCGAATTTCCTGCAGCATCAAGCGGAGCGCTATAAACTCCAATTCCCATTTTATTAGGTACAGCAACAGCAATTCCGCCACCCACACCCGATTTGCTTGGTAATCCAACATTACGCGCATAAACACCGCTTGCATCATACATTCCGGCAATTAACATTTGCGATTCTACCAACTGAGCTAAATCAGCATTTTTATACGTTGCATCGCCATCAAAACGCACACAATCATTAGCAAAAAAATAACCTATTTTAGCTAAATCTTCGGCAGTAACTTCAATAGAACATTGTTTAAAATAATTATCTAACTTATTTTCTTCTCCAGTAATTAATTCAGAGTTTTTTAAAATATGAAACATACCGCGGTTTCTATGTCCGGTTTCACGTTCCGATTGGTACACGGCATGGTTGTAATCAATGCTATTATTTTTAGTTATGTAACGCACCATATCACGAATTCGTAAATAGCCATCTTCACCTTCGTTAGAAATCATTGCGGTAGTTAAAATAGCCCCAGCATTCATCATCGGGTTTAAAGGTTTTCCGCCATTATCTAAATTGGCAAAATGATTAAATGGTTTGTCGGTTCCGTAATATCCTAAACGTTTAAAAAAATCATTTTCTCCATATTGCTTCACCGCTATAAATAAGGCAACAATTTTAGAAATGCTTTGCATGGTAAACTTCTGATCTATATTACCAACATTAACAACATCACCATTAGGTTTTACTACAGAAAAAGCGATTTTATTCGGATTGACTTTAGCCAACTCAGGAATATAAGTTGCTACCGCACCAGAATCAGCCCAATGTTTGTTGTTATTTAAAATAGATTCTAGATTTTTTGACGTAATTTTATTCAGCTCTTTTACCGAGTTTTGAACTGTGCTTAAACTTGTTACAGCAAATAACGCAACAACAGCAATTTTAGAAGATAAATTTATATTCATTTGTTTATTTATTAAGAATTGGAATTGGTAAAAATGCAATTTTTTAGTAAATTTAAAAAATGAATTTAGCCAATAATAGGATGGTACTTATTTGTTTTTAAAACACATTTAATTAGTTGATAAACTTAAAAAAATGAGAAATAGTATGTTTTAAAATTGCTCGCTAATAAAACAACTTCTTTTAGCTAAAAATAACTTTATTTTTCAAACATTTTTTCTTTAAAAGCAGATTTAAAACCGATAAACGGTTTTAGAAATAAATAAAAAGTTATAGGATTACAAATTATTTTAGAAAAGGATTACTAAAAAAACTAATTAATCAATAGATATTAAGTTTTTTTTCACTCCATTTTAACTTTATTAAAATAAGGTAAAAAACATAAGTTAAACTCCTTCTAAATACGTAAAAATTAATAATTATGACGTAATTTTGCTTTGCAACTGGTAAAAAGGTTGTTTTTTCATAATATATTTAGTTTTTTCGTTATATTTAAAAGTATAACAATTTTTGGTTGGTTAAAGCAAGGCGGTAACGCCTTGCTTTTTTTATACTTATTTTATATTTTTTTCGTTAGTTAACTAAAATACATTTATGAGAGCCATTTACTTATATACCGGTGCAGACGGACATTCGCATTTTAAAGAAGGTTATATTCATAACCATACGCATGTTAAAACAACAACCACTACATTTGTAGAAAGCCCTGCTTTTTCTAAATTATATTGGCACACAGCGCCGCAAACACAATTTGTAGTTACTTTAAAAGGTACATTAGAATTTACCGTGCATAGCGGGCAATCGTTTGTTATAAAACCAGGCACTATTTTAATTGCTGATGATACCACCGGAAGCGGACATTATTGGAAATTAATTGATTCTGAACCTTGGCAACGTGTTTATGCAGTTTTTGCAGAACCTTTACTTATTGAAACTATTTTTAAAGAAATATTATAAAAAAATCCAGCGCATGCGCTGGATTTTTTTATAATTTGTAGGTATATTTTTCTATTAAAGCTTGGCGTTGCTGATCTGAAAATCCTAATTGATTTTTAATATAAGCATCAATTCCGCCATATTTAGCATCAATAATATCAAAAGCTGCTTCTAAATATTTTCTATCCACGCTCATTAAAGCACCAATAGCTTCGGGCTCAATTTGTACCTGAGAAGTTGCTGCTTTTTCGGCATAACCTTTTTTCAAAGCTTCTATTTTATCGGCTGTATAAAAATTGGTCATTTCATATTCGTCTAAAATGGTTTGTTTATCTACGCCTAAAACAGCTAAAATTAAGGCAGCTGTGTAACCGGTTCTATCTTTACCTGCAGTACAGTGAAATAAATTTGGATGCTGATCTTGAACAAAAATTTGATGTAACAAGTTATTAAACTTATCCGCATCTTCATTAGCAAAAGTTTGATTTGCATTAACTAACAATTCTTCTGCATCTTGAACCGTTAAAATACCATCATTCATTTTTTGCTGTAAACCTTGCAACATGCCGCTATTTTTGTCAGCAAAAATTGGAAAATGTTCGTACGTTACAGATTTTGGTAAATGATCTTTGGCATTGCCAATTTCAAAATCCGAACGCAAATCATAAACCTTAGCTATTCCTAATTGATTGATGTAAGCAAACTCATTATCTTGTAGTCCATTTAAGGCATCAGATCGATAAAAACGTCCCCAATTTACATAGCGTCCATCTTTTGTTTTTAAGCCGCCTAAATCTCTAAAATTAGCTACTTTTTTAAAAGTTAACTTTCGTTCTGCAACCAATAACGTATCTTTTTGAGGCGTAATAATTCCGAAAAAGGTTCGCACTTCATTTTTAGGAATGCTTAATTTTTGATCGGTTACCGTAATAGGATTTTGCCATTGAATAGTTGTTGGCGAATTGCCTTGATAAACCAAATAGGTGCCGGGCTTTGCAAAATTGAGTTCTAAGCTGTTTGGCGTGGCAGTAACAATTACATCTTCTTTTAAAGTTCTGTTTATTTTTTGAGCAGAAATCTGCTGAGTTGCTAGTACTGACATGCTAAATAAGGTTGTTAATTTTAATAATTTCATCATATAAATAAGTTGTTATGTATTAAATGTCAACTAAATAAGTTATTGTAAGCAATTCGCTTGCCAAAAAACACAGCTAAGCAATTTTTAACATAAAAAATCAAATACATATAATGGCAACGTTATTTTATATAAAATATTAGTGAGCTTATAAACTTTAAGTTTTTTATAAGAATTTGTTCTTGTTTATTCTTTACTATCTTTGCTAAAAAAAATGCGATTTACCGAACAAGAAACTGCGCTGTTGCTATTGTTATTACATAATAAAGACAATAGTTATTATGATTTATTATTAAACAAGCTGCAACAGAATGAATATATAAAAGGGCGTTTGCTACATCAGCTTTATGATGCTTTGCTTGATGCACAAGTAGTTTTTAATGATGAACGTGATACAATGCTTGTTTCGCTTTTAAAGCGTATTAAGTTTAAAGCTACGCCGCGTTAATCAAAAAAGTTATTCAATAACTTTATCAATATATTTAGAATTCATGATGCGCACAATGCCCATATAATCTAAATGAAACCGAACGGTATCACCCACTTTATACTGCGCTTCGTTTTTTCCTAAATCTAAAACCGTCATATCAGACGTTCCGGCTTCAATAGTAAATGTTAGATCGGCTGGCGTTACATGATTGATATCTACATCTAACAACCCAATATCTACAAGGGCTCTAAAAGAAGTTTTTCCTAAATCGTTTTCATCAAAGCTCGGCGTTTCGCCTTCTAAATTAGCTCCTAATTCGCCCGACGGTACTATGGGTTTTTCGTACAACTCAATAATTTCGGCTCGTAATTCAAAAACATTTTGTTCTAAAAAATCATAAGCTTCTTGCGCATACGCATTGGTTCCCATAAATAAAGTTTCGCCTATTCGGAAATGGTTAATAGCACTTGGTAGTAAACCGTTTGCTAATAAAGGCATAGTTACAGAAGAACCGCCCGAAATGTAAGGAAAGGTTTGATTAAACTTAGCTTCTACCAATTGTTTGTATAAATCCAATTGATTTAGTTTGTCGGTATTGGGCAATACGCCGTACAAGCAAGACAAATTGGTTCCGATGCCTAAAACTTGAATGTTAGAAAAAGTTTGTAACTTATCGTAAAAATCTAAAAAATCTTCACGCATAATGCCTTCTCGCAATTCGCCTAAATCAATCATTAAAATAACCTGATGGGTTTTGTTTTGCTTTTTAGCAGCATCATTTAATAATTGAATGGTATATAAATCAGAATTAAAACTTACATCGGCATATTTTATTACATCGGCAATTGCGGTTTTTGCTGGAGGTTTGATGTAAAAAGTTTTTACTTGCGGATTAATTTGTTTAATGGTTTTTAAGTTGGTGATACGAGAATCGCAAACTTGATTGACATTAAAACTTAGCAACAATTCTAAATATTTTTTATGACCACACAAAATTTTGGCTACCACCGACCAATTTACATTTTGAGATTTAAAAAATTGTTCTAAATAATCAAAATTGTGTTTAAGTTTATTTTGGTGTAATATAATATAAGCCATGTTATTTTTGGTATCGCATTTCTAAATATTTATTGGTAAAGCCCAATTTTTCGTACAATTTTTTTGCTGGATTATTGCTTTCAACATGCAGCGCAATAGCACCATTTGCTTCGTTTATTACCGTTTGCATTAGTTTTTTTCCTAATCCTTTTCCACGGTAATCTGCATGAGTAGCAATATAAACCAAAATGTTTTCTGGAATAAAACCCGTCATTCCGGTTTCGTTTACCACACAAGCTGCAATAATTTTTTCAGATTCGTAAAAACAAACAATAAAACCAGCGGTTTGTTTTTCGTTAAGCTCATTAAATGTATAAGCCAAACATTTGTCAATATCTATTTGTTCATCACCATATTCCTCTAAATGATGATATAAAAAATTTGAAATTGCTGCTTTTTGTTGTGCGTTTGGAATGTTGTTTAAATCCCATTTTATTACTTGCATATGTTTTGTTTTTATATGGATTTATACAAAACTACCGGAATGCATTTTTAAAAAAGGGCTAAAACAAGATTTTTAGGTGTAAAAACACCAATTTTTAGAGAAATGCGCTTAGAAGTGCTTAAAAAAGTTTTAAAAAATGATTTATTCGATATCCCAACGAACAAACGAAAAAAAGGTTCCTAAAGCTAAAAATAGCAAGGTAAACCAAAAGGCCCATGAAGTTTCTATAAATAAATCGAGCATTTCTTTCGTATTCAGAACTAAGTTTCCAATAAAACTTAAACGTAAAATTAGAAGCGAAATAAACGCAATTAAACCCAAAATGGTTGCAATGCGATTAATATAATAGGTTTTCAAAAAATACAAAAACAGCGGAAACAGAGTACAAGTGAAAGATATAATTCCAAAAAAATTGGGTGAAACACGTCCTTTTTCATCCGTTATAAAAACAGCATCAGCTTGTACAATATTACCTTTTTCATCAAAAGCTTTTAATCCTTTTATTTCGGTTAAATTGTTGGTTATTTCAGCAGCAACATTAGTGCCGGTTACTAAATTTAAACCGCTAAGCGCTACCAATTGATTGCCGTCACAACTAATCGTGAAAAAATTAAAAAAAAATAGTAACGTGGCACAGCCAAACCAAACCTGAATTAACTTTTTCTTAGCCAAGCTAACAATATCAGGAAATTCAAAATCTACCTTCTGCTTTAACTTGTATTTTGTAAGTTCGCTCATATTGATAAAATACTTAGATTTATCAATATAACTGCAAAACACAAACTAAAGTATTTAAAGGCAGCATTTTATAAACATAAAGTAAGTTATTTAATGTTGTTACAATATTTTTTTGTTGCTAAAAAGCCACGTATATTTGCGTCTTAATTATTATAAACATGCCGAAAGAAACAAAAAAAGGGCTTTATCAAGGAATTATTGAAAAAGACGAAAACGGAAATTATTTTTGTGGTCCGTATTTGTTAGATTATAAATTAGTAAATGCATCTTTTAAGTTGGGAGATAAAATTAGTATTAAAACTTTAATTGCAAACCCAAGTAATAAAAGTGCTGAGCAATACCCACAAAAATCGTTGAAATTTTATTTAGCAAGCGAAGAAAACAAATAAAAAAAGCTTACCAAATTGGTAAGCTTTTTTTATGTAACAACCTATAAAACTATTTTCTTAGTTATATAACTAAAAAAATAGTTTTGTAACTAAATTTTTAGTTACATTTGAATTATTAAATGCATTTAAAATGGAAAAACTTACAAATAAGGAAGAGGAGATTATGCACATTATATGGCAAATACAAAAAGGATTTATAAACGATATTCTTGAGGAAATGCCTGAACCGAAACCGCATTATAATACCTTATCAACCATTGTTAGGTTACTAGAAGATAAAGGTTTTTTAGCTCATAAAAGTTATGGAAAATCACATCAGTATTATCCGATAATTACGTTAGATAAATATCGAAGTAAATATGTTGATGAATCCTTAAAAAAATACTTTAGCAATTCTGTTTCTAACTTAATCAGTCATTTTGTTAAAGATGAAAAGCTGAGCGAGAATGAAATTCAGGAAATATTAGAAATTATATTAAAAAATAGAGCTAAATAAAACTGCGTATGGAATTTGCTTTGTTCTACCTATTAAAAGTAAATATTTTACTTGTTACTTTTTGGGCAATTTATAGATTTTTTCTGGAAAAAGAAAGTTTCTATTCTTTAAACAGAATGTACTTCATTGCAGCAATAGCCTTGTCTTTTATAGCTCCTACTCTATTTTTTAAAAGAATTATTTGGATCCCATTCAATACAACAACGTCTTTAAATAATTTAGATTTAGAACCTAATAATTTATCAACTGAAGCGCTAACAGCTTACTATAGAACTTTTAATTTTCTTAAAGAAATATTTTTTTATTGTTTTATGGCTATTAGCATGATATTGTTACTTATTACGTGTTACAAACTAATTCTGCTTTATATAAAGATTCAAAAACTTGAAACAAAGTTAAAAACCAATATAAAATTAACCTCAGAAAAACAAACCATTTTTTCATTTTATAAATGGGTTGTTGCATCACCTGATATTATACAGTTACCTAATGCAGATTTAATTATTCAACACGAACAAATACACATTCGTTTAAAACATACACTAGATTTAATACTTATTGAATGCGTTACTAAGATATTCTGGTTTAATCCATTGCTAAAATTACTTTAAAAAGATATTATCTTAAATTTAGAGTTTGAAGTTGACAGTTTACTAGTTACTCCAGAAAATGTAAATCGGTATCAATTGTGTTTATTACAAACACAAATACATAAACAAGTTGCTGCTATAAGCTCTTTTAACAGTAGCGATTTAAAAAAGAGAATCATTCAAATTAACAATCAAAAATCGAACTCCATGAAAAAAATTAAAATTTTATTAAGCGTGCCTGTTTTAATACTATTTTTTGTATTATTTCAGATTGAATCTATTGCTCAAACAAAAAATTCTAATGTAGAAGATAAAGAATCAGCAAACAATGTTATAAAAATTAAAGGAAACAAAATTACTTACCTGCCACAAACACAAAAAAAACATGTTGATACCATAACAAAAATTATTGTTATTAAGGAAAAAGAAATTATTAAAAATGATTCTAACCAAGGGAAAAAAAAAGAAAATAAAGAAAAAAAAACAATGAAGAAAATGTTGTGTATTCTATCCAAACAAAAATTATTGCCCAAGATAAAACTCCAAGGATTGTTACAAATAATGTAAATCTTGAGTTTGAACAACCTTTGTATATTATTGATAATGTTGTTACTGAAAATTCTTTATCCAACATTGCTCCAAACACAATAGAATATATTACAGTTTTAAAAGGTGAAGAAGCAATTACTAAGTACGGTGAAAAAGGAAAAAATGGTGTTGTACTAATTACCACAAAAAAAAACAAAACAGAAAAAGATGTTAGTCCTACAGCCAAAACAACAAGTTTTATAACAATTTCTGACAATACAAATCCTAAAAAAATAAATGCGGAAGAAGTTATTCTGATTAAACAAAAATCATTCCTAAAAAATGTTCCCTATCTTCCAAATAGCATAGAACTTATTAAGAAAAGTGATACCTTACTTATTATAAAATAAAAAAAGCTTACCTAATTGGTAAGCTTTTTTTTATTCATATTTATGTTTATGTCTTATAAAAGATAAATACGTATTGATTAACAAAACAACAAGCGCTAACCAATATGCAAAATTAGCTTGAACGCTAACCTTAACAAATTCATTATCTTGTTCTTGTAAATTAGCACTAAAAGTTAATTTTAATCCAATAAGTGCAACAAAAGCAATACCAGCACAAACCGCAGCAATGCTATTAGATGGTGTTGTTGCAACAAATAAAATTACACCACCAATTATTACAGCTGCCAATGCAATAATTGCGTACATATTTGGTGGAATTTTAGATTCTTTTTTCTCGTCATCCTCAACCTCATCTTGCATCGATTGGCTCATACTACTAATATCTTTTAACGGCCCATCTAATTGTTTGCTAACATCAACACCGGTAACTAAATTCATACCTGTTAAAGAAACTAAACTGGTATTGTTACATTTTATCGTTAAAAAGTTAAAGAAAAAAAGAAGGAAAACTAAGCCAAACAAGGCCTGAATTAATGATCTTCTTTTTGCAAGTTCGTGAACAGAAGGAATTTCTACACTAACTTTTTTTGTTGGTTTTTCATCACTCATCGTTTTTTGTTTTTTGGTTATATAACAAACGATTAGAACGAACTTAAATTGCTGATAGCTTATTTATTTCTATAAAGTAAAACTTCTTCGGTGTCATTAGGTAAAGTAATTAAACCAATGCGTTTTAGACCTAGCTTTGTTAGTAATCCTTGTGATGCAAAATTATCTACAGCTGTAATACCGCTAATGGTTTCAATACCTAATTCTGACTGGGCAACTTGCATCAATTTTGCAGCCGATTCGTATCCAAAACCTTGTCCTTCAAACTCGGGTAAAAAAGCAAAACCAATATCAACACCTTCTACTCCATCGCGGTCATATAAACCACATGATCCGATTTTTTTTCCGGTTGCTTTTAAAATTACGGTGTTGTTAGAAAAACCTTTTTTTCTAACTGAGGTAACATTCTGGTTTTTATATAATTTTCAGCTTCGGTAATGGTTTTTACATTTCGATCACCAATGTGCTGAATCCATTTGGGAGAATTAAGTAATTCTAAAATAAATTCGGCATCTTCTACCAAAGTTGGTCGGATAAATAAGCGATCGGTTTCGTATGTTTTAAAAGTCATTTTTTAGTTTTTTGTTTAGTTGCACTAAGATACATTTTTTTTGAATTCTTGTTTCATGCACCTAAAAATATGTGCTTAGGATGCGTTAGCGGGTGATGCCTTGTTTGAGCTCTTTTTACCATTGCAAATGGTAAAAAAGCGAGGGCGAACACGCGCCGTGTTTGGTAACGACGGCAGGAGTTAACAAACGGGAACGCCAAAAAAACAAAAAACCTTTTCTGAAAATAGAAAAGGTTTTTTGGTGGTATTTATTATTTTAATCCGGCTAATGATTGCTCAATAGTTGCAATTTTAGACAGCGCATCGGCTTCTTTTTTGCGTTCGTTTGCAATTACTTGCTCGGGTGCTCCGTTCACGAATTTTTCGTTTGAAAGTTTGCCTTGTACTGATTTTAAAAATCCTTTTAAGTATTTTAATTCTTCTTCTAACTTAGCAACTTCTTCTTCAACGTTTACCGATCCGGAAATTGGAATAAAATATTCGTTAGCATTTACACGGAATGATAATGCTCCTGCAACTTGTTCGTTTACATATTCTAGATTTGCAACGTTGCCTAATTTTGTAATTACAGCATCAAAAGTTGTAGATTTGTTGTCTTTATTCAGCACCTTTAAATCAATCGTTTCTTTAAACGAAATATTTTTGTCTTTACGAATGGTTCTGATACCTGAAATAACTTCGGCAGCATAATCAAAATCAACAATTAATTGCTCGTTATATGACTTAATTTCTGGCCATGCAGAAACAATTAAAGCTTGCTCTGGCGTACGTGTTGTAATATGTTGCCAAATTTCTTCTGTTAAGAAAGGCATGTACGGATGCAATAATTTTAGGTTTGCTTCTAGCATTTCGATAGCCGCTTTATAAGTTACTGCATCAACTGGTTGTTGGTAACCTGGTTTAATCATTTCTAGGAACCACGAACAGAAATCGTCCCAAACCAATTTATAAATAGCCATTAAAGCATCTGAAATTCGGTATTTTTCGAAATGATCTTCAATTTCTGCTAAAGTTTTTTGCAGCTTCGCTTCGTACCATGCAATCGCAGCTTTAGAAGCTTCTGGTTGTGCATTGGTTTCTGAAATTTCCCACCCTTGAATTAAACGGAAGGCATTCCAGATTTTGTTTGTAAAAGCTTTACCTTGGTTACATAATTCTTCGTCAAACAAAATATCGTTTCCTGCTGATGCAGATAACAATAAACCACAACGTACACCATCGGCACCAAATTTCTCGATTAAATCTAACGGATCTGGTGAATTTCCTAGTGATTTTGACATTTTTCGGCGTTGTGCATCACGTACAATTCCGGTTAAATATACGTTTGAGAATGGTTTTTCGCCTGTATATTCATATCCAGCAATAATCATACGAGCAACCCAGAAAAATAAAATATCTGGACCGGTAACTAAATCGTTGGTTGGATAGTAATATTTAAACTCTTCGTTATCAGGATTTACAATTCCGTCGAAAACAGACATTGGCCATAACCAAGATGAAAACCACGTATCTAAAGCATCTTTATCTTGAGTTAAATTTGCCATAGCAAGGTTTGCGTTACCAGATTTTGCTTTGGCTAATTCTAAAGCTGCTTCTTTAGTTTCGGCAACTACAAAATCTTCTTTCCCTTCACCAAAATAATAAGCAGGAATTTGATGCCCCCACCATAATTGGCGTGAAATATTCCAATCGCGAATATTTTCCATCCAATGGCGATAGGTATTATTAAATCGGTTCGGATATAATTTAACTTCTTCGGTTTCTAAAACGGCTTTGATAACTGGTTTAACCAAATCTTCCATTTTAAGGAACCATTGGTCTGATAAACGCGGTTCGATAACGGCTTTGGTACGCTCAGAAGTTCCAACATTATTTAGGTGATTTTCTACTTTTTCTAAAGCTCCGATTGTTTTTAATTCTTCAGCAATTTCATCACGAACTACAAAACGATCTTTGCCTTTGTAATGCATCCCTAAATCATTAAGCGTTGCATCTTCATTAAAAATATCAATAATTTCTAAGTTGTGACGTTCGCCTAATTCTTTATCATTCACATCGTGAGCCGGAGTAACTTTTAAACATCCGGTTCCGAATTCCATATCTACATATTCGTCAAAAATAATTGGAACCACGCGATTTACAATCGGAACAATTGCGTTTTTACCTCGTAAATGCGCGTAACGTTCGTCATTCGGATTAATACAAATTGCTGAATCTCCTAAAATAGTTTCCGGACGAGTTGTTGCAATGGTAAGAAAATCGTTAGTTCCTTCAATTTGATATTTAACGTGGTATAATTTACCTTGACGTTCTTCGTAAATTACTTCTTCGTCAGAAAGCGTTGTTTTTGCTTCCGGATCCCAGTTTACCATGCGGAATCCACGGTAAATTAATCCTTTGTTGTATAAATCAACAAAAGATTTAATTACTGCTGCCGAAAGTTCGGCATCCATAGTAAATTTGGTACGTTCCCAGTCGCAAGAAGCACCTAGCTTTTTAAGTTGTTCTAAAATGGTTCCGCCATATTTGTCGGTCCAATCCCAAGCGTGCTTTAAGAATTCTTCACGGGTTAAATCGTCTTTATTAATTCCTTCAGCTTTTAACTTAGCAACAACTTTTGCTTCGGTTGCTATCGAAGCATGATCTGTACCTGGCACCCAGCACGCGTTAAAACCTTTTAAACGAGCACGACGAATTAGAACATCTTGAATGGTGTTATTCAACATATGCCCCATGTGTAAAACACCTGTGACGTTTGGTGGCGGAATTACAATGGTATAAGGTGTTCTATGATCTGGTGTTGAACGAAAGTAATTGTTTTTCATCCAATAGTCGTACCATTTCGCTTCAACTTGTTTAGCATCAAACTGCGCTGGAATACTCATATATTTAATTTATTTGTAAAAATTATTCAATCTGTAATAAGTTACAAATTTAATTTTTTTATGGCAATAACTGTAATAAAAATAGAATACTCACATAATATTTTAGTTGGCATGTTATTTGCAATGTTAAAATAAATTAAAAAAAGTAATTCTTTTTTATATTAATCTGTTTAAATTTACGTTGTATATATAACTTTTAAGAATTTAGTAACATGAAAAAATTATTGGGAATAGTAGCAATTATTGCTTGTAGTGCAAGTACTTATGCACAAGAAATTGTATTTAAAGACAAAGATAACACAGTAGATTACGGTACGGTTACACAAGGTGTTGATGATGGCTTACGCACGTTTGAATTTACAAACACGGGTAATAAACCTTTAATTATTAAGCATGTACAATCTACTTGCGGTTGTACGGTACCTTCTAAACCAACAGAACCGATTATGCCAGGTAAAACAGGTAAAATTGATGTAAAATACAACATGGTTCCGGGTAAAATTGCTAAAACCATTACCGTAGAAACGAATGCTACGAACGTACCTGATGGACGCGTTTCATTACGTATTAAAGGAAATGTAGTAGCTGGAAAATAATTTTATAAAAAATTAATCATACATTAATTACAATAAAAAACCTTACTGCTAACCAGTAAGGTTTTTTTATGTAGGTTTAGTATATAGCTCACAAACTTTAATTTGCTCTTGATATCCTTTCTGAACCATTTTGGAATAAAAACTGATCGACCTATCAGCCATTTTTTGCATAGCTTTATTGATGTTTTTTATTGTCCTAACCCAATAAACAGCTTTGCTATTCGGAATTTGTAACGTTGTACAAGTTTGATTGCCTAGCATCAACTTATTATATCCTAAATTGGTTTGGTAAACAAAGTTTTTTAAAAGCGTTGAATTGGTAAAACTTACCGTTTTAGGTTCTAAATACAATGATTGTGCTAAAGCAATAGAATCTGCATCGGCTTGTTTTTGCGTTTTGCTCCATAAATAAAGGGCATCAGCTGCTTGCTGTTCGGTATCTACCAACAAATGTTCTGGAATACCCAATAAATAACCCACATATTTCCATAAATGTAAGGTTCCGTTAATTTCTTGTTGGGTAGGTTTAAAGCCTAGTTTTATTAATCCATCAATAAATGCAATAGAAAAACCCAAATTGGTAGCTTGCATATCCCATAAATTTAAAGGTTTCCCCCACTTAGAATTATCCCAAGTCGGATCTTTTAAAATCATAATTCGTGAGTACGAATGAATTAACCGTGTGGTGATGGTGTTATAAAATCCAGCTTGATTGCGCTGTAACTGATTTTTACCCGTAACATTTACCCAAAAAACAACCGTATCTGCCAAGCGCTTAGCAGCACCTTTTTTAAGGCTTCGGTAAAAATTAAAGGTTTGTTTATGGCTGCCGATTCATACCCGCCCATTAAGCTATAATTTCGTAAAGTTGCTAAACCAGAAGTACCCGATCGGTTACAAAAATTAGTTCCTTCGTTCAATAAATCTGCATCCAACCAATCTGGAATATGAAAAATTTGCTGTAAAAAACGTTGTGTGTTTTCAGAATATGTTTCTACATGCAACGGGTACGTTTTTAGTATTTGATGCAACTTCCCCATTCCGGCTCTAAATCCCATTTCAACCAAATATTCTTCAGCAACTGCATCTCCTAAATCATCTACTTCAAAATAATACGGCACCATAGCATTGGCTGCCAATAAATTAATATTGGCTGATTTTATGGTGTTTAAATAACTTTTAGGATTTTCCCAATAACTTGAGAAAACTGAAGTTGTTGTAGTGCTGTGTCGCGTAGGAATCATGTAATTGGGTTTGAATTTTAAATTTACTTAAAAATAAGTACTTACGTTGATTAAATTTGCTAACAAACTGCTAAATTTTAAAAAATAAAGCTTCAGAACTTAAGTTCTGAAGCTTTAAAAGAGATATATAAAAGGGATAAAATAAATGCGTTACTTTAGTTAAGCAAATGTATCAATTGCCACAAAGTTGCCTTGGTGCACGAGTTGCTTTACTGGGGAAATTCGAGCAACTGCTTCGGCAGAACAACTTGCATCAACAAAAACTAAATTGGCAGCATCTTGCTTTTTAGGCCATTGTTGCTCTCCTTTATCATTTAAAGGTAAAACATTTGCAGTGGCAATTTTTAAACTTCTAGAAAGATCAAATTCTGAGCTATATCCGTATAATTGAGCCATTAAATTGGCTTTTTGTAATACGTTTCCGGTTCCGAATGAATCCCAATGGTCCATAATGCTATCGTTACCGGTATAAACCGTTACATTGTGTTTGTATAAAGTAGGAATTGGCATGGTTAAACGACCAAACGGAATGGTTGATATTACTCCTATTCCGGCATCGCCTAATTTTGCAGCTATTTCTTCTTGTTTTTTAGATTCTAATCTGCCTAAAATAAAACAATGACTTAAAAAGGTTTTATTTTTTAAGGCTGGATTTTCGTTTACCTTATCAATAATATATTCTACGGTTTTTAAACCAGCTTCGTTGGTTTCGTGTAAATGTATATCAATGCCTTTATTGTTATCTAAAGCCAGTTGTACGGTAAAATCGACCGTTTTTTCAATAGCTCCGTCAATGCTGTACGGATCTACCCCACCAATAAAATCGACCGTTTTTAATTTTGCAGCTTCTCGCAAATACGGTACCGAATCGGTATAATAAACGCCGTGTTGTGGAAAGGCAACAATTTCGGCAGAAAAATTATCTTTTTTCTTATCTAAAACTTTTAAAACTTCATCTAAACCGCGAAGTTTAGAAGTTGGTTCAATATTAACATGGCTGCGGGTAATTGATGTACCGTTTTTTTGCAGCAATTCCATAATTTTTTCGGCTCTGTATTGGGTTTGATCTTCAATGCTTGGTAACAAATCTTGTTCAAAAGCAATCATGCCTTTAACACCAGCTTTTGTTCTGTTTTTCGCTTGCCAAGATCCACCGTAATATGTTTTATCTAAATGAATGTGCATGTCTTTAAAAGACGGCAACATTAACAAACCTTTCATATCAATAGCTTGAGCATTATTGGGTTGATTTGCATCTACAGCCGTTATTACTCCGTTTGCTATAGAAATGGTAAACAAATCGGTTTTGGTATGTATTACATTTCCTTCATTATCGTATATAAAACCTGTCTCTAGCAATACGTTTTTTAATTGATACGCATTTTTAGTAGGTTTGCTTTGTAACAAATCTAATTCAGCAGGAAAGCTTGTTTGTCCTGCGGCAAACATAGTTCCAAAGTTTAATCCTATAATTCCTAATCCTGATTTTCTTAAAAAATCTTTTCTAGATATTCCTTTATTTTCCATACTTGTAATTTTTTAACAAAATTAGTGAACCCAATACAAACAAGCGCTGTAACATTTATTACATGACTTGAAAAATTTATACATCGCCTTAAATGTTGTAAAAACAAGCATTTAACTTATACAAGTAATAGATTTTACAACATATCGCAGTTATTATACAAGATAAAAAACAAACATTATAAATAACTTTGTATAAGTAAAATTTAAATAAAATAGTATGAAAAATGTATTAATGATATGCTTAATCGCGATATTAAGTTCGTGTGATGCATCAACAACCCCAACAGATATGAATGCAAAAAATATTATTGAATTGGTTAACGCGAACAATATAAATGGCGTTAAAGAAGCGCTTGAAGCAGGCGCAAATGTAAATACAACAGATAATCAGAACCGAAACTTATTGTTACTTGCAACCTTAAATAGCAATACTGCTATGGCTAAATTATTGGTTGAACATGGTGCTGATGTAAATATGCAAGCTAAAAACTTAGATTCTGCCTTTTTATATGCTGGTGCCAGCGGACAAACCGAATTGGTTAAACTTTATTTAGCTAACGGCGCTCGTTTTGATGTATTTAATCGCTACTACGGTTCTGCGTTAATTCCTGCTTGCGAACGTGGGCATGTAGAAACGGTTCGCGTTTTAGCTACAACACCAAATTATCCGATTGATCATATTAATCGTTTAGGCTGGACCGGATTGCTAGAAGCTGTAATTTTAGGTGACGGATCTAAAAATTATCAAGAAATTGTAAATATTTTAATCGAAAATGGTTCTGATATTTCTATTGGTGACCGAAGCGGTGTTACAGCTTTAGAACATGCTAAAGCAAAACGCCAAACAAAAATTATAGAAATATTAACAAACGTGAATAAATAATTCAACAAATAGGATAAATAACACAACAACCAGGACACAAATAACATTTTAATTTGTAAAAATAATATTAATTCATAATTATGAGAAATTTTAAAAATTCAATTTCTACGCTATTATTGTTATTTGTGTCTGTGTTATTCTACAATTGCAGCAACGATGATAACTCATCAGCAGCTGTAACGTTAACTCCTAGCGAAGTTTTAGCAAGTACACCGTGGGAAACTACTAACGCAAAAAACAATAATGGTGAAGATGTACCATTGAACAATGAAAATGTGATCAATTTTGTTGGTTTTGCTTATTTTAATATAGACGGAACCTTTGTAATGTTCAATTTAGATGATTCGCCAAAAATGCAAGGGGATTGGTCTGTTTCGCCAGATGGTAAAACAAGAACAATTACGGCTAAAAATGATGCAGGTGAAACTTTATTTACACGCGTGGTAGATATTACGGTGCTAACTAAAGATGAATTTACGTACAGAATTTATCCTAACGAATCGGATAAATCGGTGTATTACGACATTATTCACACACCAACTAATCATCCAATTCCAGAGGTATTAACGCCAAGTCAAATTTTAGCGAGCACACCTTGGGAAACTACAAATGCATTAAACAATCTTGGGGAAAACGTTGATTTAAGCGATGCGAACGTAAACAACTTTGTTGGTTTTGCTTATTTTAACATAGACGGAACCTTTGTAATGTTCAATTTAGACGATTCTCCAAAAATGCAAGGTGATTGGTCTGTTTCGCCAGATGGAAAAACAAGAACAATTGTTGCTAAAAATGATGCAGGTGAAACTTTATTTACACGCGTAGTGGATATTACGGTGTTAACTAAAGATGAATTTACATACAGAATTTATCCAAACGAATCGGATAAATCGGTGTATTATGATATTGTTCACACACCAACTAATCATCCAATTCCAGCTCCATTAACGCCAAGCCAAATTTTAGCGAGCACACCGTGGGAAACTACAAATGCAGTTAACAACCTTGGGGAAAACGTTGATTTAGAAGATGCTAATGTTATTAACTTTGTTGGTTTTGCTTATTTTAATATAGACGGAACCTTTGTAATGTTCAATTTAGATGATTCTCCAAAAATGCAAGGAGATTGGACTGTTTCACCAGATGGTAAAACAAGAACAATTGTTGCTAAAAATGATGCAGGTGAAACTTTATTTACACGCGTGGTAGATATTACAGTGTTAACTAAAGATGAATTTACGTACAGAATTTATCCTAACGAAGCAGACAAATCGGTGTATTATGACATTGTTCACACACCAACTAATCATGCTATGCCAAACTAAAGATATTTTTTCATAATTTTTTGGTTCTGATAACATCATTAATTAAAACTTGTTTTAATTAATGATGTTATTTTTTTATCTTTAAAAGAAAAAGATGGATTTTCCGGTTATTAGCATTGATGAATTTGTAGAAAAACATACAACCAGCAATAACGAATTACTATATAATGTAATTCAGGGAGAAAAACATATTGATAAACCGCACAAACACGACTTTTTTATTATTGTTTTATTTGAGCAAGCCCAAGGAAAGCATAAAATAGATTTTATAGAATATGAAATAGCCAGCAAACAAGTACATGTATTGTTTCCGGGGCAAGTGCATGAATGGCACATTGAAGAAGATTCTAAAGGTTATCAGTTGATGATTGATCAGGTTTTTTTTGAACGTTTTTCGCCATATTTGCGTTTTTCTGTTACAAATTACATAAACAATCCTTCGATTGCTTTATCTGATTCAAGTTTTGAGTTATTAAAATATGAATTTGAATCGATTAAAAATGAAATAGAAACCAAAAATCCGTTGCAAGATGTTATTTATGCGCGCGCTTCGGTAATTGCTGCCGTGGTAAGTAAGGAAGCGGAGAACTTATTTAAAGATGCTAAAATTTTTCAGGCTAACCCCAGATTGGCAAAATTTAATTCGTTAATTGACAAGCACTTTAAAGAAGAAAAATTTGTGGCTTTTTATGCTGAAAAACTTCATATTTCGGCTAATTATTTAAACATTTTATGCAAAAAGCATTTAAAAATATCAGCCACGCAATTGATACAAAAACGCGTAGTTTTAGAAGCCAAGCGTTTGTTACAATCTACCGATTTAACGATTAAAGAAATTGCTTTTGAGTTAGGATTTGTAGATCATGCTTATTTTTCAAACTTTTTTAAAAGTCAAACAAAAATTACGCCCACGCAGTTTCGAGAAGGTTAACAACTTTGCGCTAGCGCGCTAGGGATTGCAGCGTTGTTTGAGCTTGGGTTTATACCCAAGCGAGCGCGAAAAGCCCGACCAGAAAAAAATGCTTGCATTTTTGCGTGGAAGCGCCCAAAATAAAAAACCCCTCAAATATTTGAGGGATTTTGTTTTATTAGCAATGCACGTCGGCACCGATCATTAAATTCATGATGCTGGGTGATACAAACGGAATGGAAAGCCCTAAACCGCGAATAATAAATAACGCACCCAACAAGATAATAAAAATAGGAATTGCTTTTTGCCATTTGCCACGAGTGAGTTTTTGAATGTTGACTGAGAACAGCACAACCAAGCTCATTAACGGCACGGTTCCTAATCCGTAACAAAACATATAAGTTGCGCCTAAACTTACGTTTTGCAATGATATAGCTCCAAATAAAGCTACATAAACTAAGGCGCAAGGTAAAAAACCGTTTAAGATGCCTATTAAAAAAATAGATCCGTTAGATTTATTTTTGAATTGCTTACCCAGCTTGCTTTTTATTTGACTAAAAAACCGATTGATTGGTTTTGAGAAGTTAATTTGTGCAAAGCTTTTTTCCGAAATTACAGCAACCAATATCATTAAAATTCCTAAAACAATAGATAGGTTTTGTTGCGCACCTGCTAAAAAAAGACCTTTACCAAACAAGCCAAATACAACACCTAAAAACGTATAAGTTGTTATGCGCCCAATATTATACAAGGCAATTTGAGTGAATTTTTTAAGCTGTGAACTACGATTTACCGGGAGCATAAGGGCAATTGGGCCGCACATACCTACGCAGTGCAAACTGCTAATTAAACCTAACAAAAATGCTCCTATAATCATATTATTTTACTTGTAGGGTTTGTTGGTTTAAATATTGGTTGGATTGGTATTGCCAATCTACCGATATGTCCCAAACGCCTTTTTCTAGTTTGTTTTTTGGAATTAATAAATGGTTGGTTTCGAGTTGTAATGGAAATTCAAAATCTAACTTTTCGTTTGACGGACGGTACATAGTTACAGTTCCGGTAATATTTTTTGCATCAAAATCGGTTGGAAATGTAACTACAACTCCTTGTTCGGTATCAATAATTTGTACCGGATTTTTTAACAAGTTTGCCATGCTTTTACGCTCGCGTTCGCCGTTAACGTTTAATTCTTTTTTATAATAATCTTCGGTGACCATTTCGTAATTGTAATACGGATCGGATTGTACCTTATACACGTATTGCAATATAAAGGCCATAAATAAACCAAAGGCAATTACAATACCAGTTCCCCAATTAAATTTCATAATTTTCGATTTTTACTTAATTAAACGTTCGCGGACTTAAAAAGTTAGTTTTGGTTGTTTCTATCAATCGTCCATCGCTATAAACTTCTATTACAACCTGCGTTTTTTCAGTTTCTAATAGATTTTCATTAATTTCAATAAACAACGTTCCTTGAATTAGGCCCTGTTTTGGAACGGTTGGATGCTCGTTTCCGACCAATTGAATGGTTCCTTTAATGTTGCCTAATTTTAAATCGATGTTTTTGTATTCGTCATTGGTTTTGTTTACCATTTTAAAGGTGTAAATATTAGAAATATTATCGCCTTTGTGCTCGTAAAGTTGACCTGGTAAACGTAAAACAGTTGCCTCTACATTACTACGTAAAAATAAGGTTCCAATTAATGTACCAATTAGAATTACTAAAATGGCAACGTAACCTTTCATACGTGGGGTGAAAACAAATTTTTCTTTTTTTGCAATTTCTGATTCGGATGCATAACGAATTAATCCGCGTGGATATCCTACCGAATCCATTACGGTATTACATTCGTCAATACAAGCGGTACAGTTTACGCATTCTAACTGCGTACCGTTGCGAATATCGATTCCGGTTGGACAAACGTGCACACAAAGCTTACAATCAATACAGTCGCCTTTACCCGATTCTTTTCGATCTTCACCTTTTTTAATTCTTCCGCGTCCGGCATCGCCTTCGCCACGAACATAATCGTATGCTACAACAATACTTTTATCGTCTAATAACACGCCTTGCAAACGCCCGTAAGGACAAGCGATAATACAAACTTGTTCTCTAAACCAGCCAAAAATAAAATAAAAAACACCGGTGAAAATTAATAACCCAACAAAGGTTGATACATTCTCAGCTGGCCCAGTTTTTACCATAGCTAGTACAGAATCAGATCCAATAATGTAGGCTAAAAATACATTGGCAATAACGAATGAAATAATAAAAAAGATAAACCATTTGGTTGCTTTTTTTCGGATTTTTTCGGCATCCCATTTTTGTTTGCTTAAACGAATTTGAGCATTTCGGTCGCCTTCTACCCAATATTCTACACGTCTAAAAACCATTTCCATGAATATGGTTTGTGGACAGATCCACCCGCAAAAAATTCTGCCAAAGGCAACCGTAAATAAGGCTAAACCAATTACGCCGGTAATCATTAAAATAACTACCAAATAAAAATCTTGCGGCCAGAAAGGAAATCCGAAAATAGAAAACTTACGTTCTACGAAGTTGAATAATAAAAATTGATTCCCATTTATTTTAATAAATGGACAGGTAAGTAATATAACTAAAAAAATGTAAGATAAAATTTTACGCCAATCGTACAATTTACCTTTTGGTTTTTTAGGATAAATCCAAACCCTTTTTCCTTGCTCGTCGATAGTGGAAATACTATCTCTAAAGCTTTCGTCATTTGGATCAGACATATATATTTATTTTAAACCTGCCCAAATGAAAAATCATTTGGGCAGGTTGATTAAAAATTTTTTATGGCGTAACACCTTCTTCTTCCACCACTGTTTCAGTAACTTCGGTTTCGTTAGAAGTTGTTGCTGTTGTTTCGGATACGTACAAATCACCTTCTGGTGCTTTTGGATCAGCAGGATTAGTGCCCACTAAGCTAAGAACGTAACTTGTAACTTTTTCGATATCTGCTGGTTTTATTTGATCTTTCCAAGGAATCATTCCTTTTCCGGCACGTCCACCTTCCATAATGGTATGGAAAACATCTTGAACGCTACCACCTAAAATCCAATAATTATCTGTTAAGTTTGGACCAATTGACCCTCCACCGTCTGGACGGTGACATGCAATACAATTGGTTTCGTAAATAGCTTTACCTTTAGCAAGATCACTTGGATCGGTAAGTAATTTTACGTTATCTACACTGGTTTTATCTGGTGCAGTTAAATTGTAAATGGCAATTTGTTCTTCAGCTTTAGCTACTTCTTTAACATATTCTTGATCTTGGTTGTCGTAACCTAAAACTTCATACTTAACTAAGTAAACAACTCCAAAAATTGCGGTTAGGTAAAATAACGCGGTCCACCATGGTGGTAAATCGTTATCTAACTCTTTAATACCGTCGTAATCATGATCTAAAACAATGGTTCCTTCTTCTTCAATAGATTTTGAACGGGTTAAGCGAGCCATTAATTTTTTATACCATTGAGCTTCTGACAGTGGTTTATTATCTTCAAGCTCCTGAGCAGCACGTTGTTCTGGAGTTAATAATCTATTTAACAATTTGTTGGTTGCGCTTACAAGCGCTTCAACTGCGATTAAGGTTAAAAAGAAGAATCCGTATAATAATAATACTATGGGATACTTAACAAATGCGGGCTGATTTCCGGAATCAATTGTGTATTCTACAGCAAAGTAAAAAAGCACAAATAATAATGGAACCCTTACATATGGTGGAAAAAATTTTTTCATAACTATTTTTTTTCAGATTTGATAACACAATCATCCTCTAAAGGTATATTACTTAACTCTTTTATCTTATCTTTTTTGTATGTGAACACCCAAATGCCTAATCCAACAAAAAAGGTAAAGAAAATAATGAGGGAGATAATTGGGTAAATCTCAATACCCAATATCGTCTCCATGTTATGTTTTATAAATTTTAGCATAAGATTACATTAATTATTTGATGCATCTGCTGTTTTAACTTTAATGTCGGTACCTAAACGTTGTAAGTAAGCAATTAAAGCAATGATTTCACGGTCTTTAATTGGTACGTAGGTTTTTCCGTTAGCTTCTGCTTTTGCACGGCTGTTTTCATCACTTTTCACAAAATCAGGATCGTTACGTAAGTTGTCTTCAATCATTTGTGATTGTTTTGCGATGCTTTCTGGTGCATTAGCAATATCTGAATCTGTATAAGGCACGCCTAACACAGCCATAACTTCCATTTTTTTGCGAATCTTAGAATAATCTGCTGGTTTGTTATCATATAACCATTTGTAACCTGGCATGATTGAACCTGCTGATGTACTTTGCGGATCCCACATGTGATTATAATGCCAGTTGTCATTATATTTACCACCAATTCGCATTAAATCTGGACCGGTACGTTTAGAACCCCATAAGAACGGGTGATCGTACACATATTCTCCTGATTTAGAATATTCACCATAACGTGCAACTTCTGAACGGAATGGACGAATCATTTGCGAGTGACAGCCCACACAACCTTCACGAATGTAAATATCTCTACCTTCTAATTCTAAAGGTGAATATGGTTTTACTGATGATATGGTTGGAATATTAGATTTTACAACAATCATAGGCACAATTTCAATAACTCCACCAATTAGGATTGCTATAGTAGCTAAAACAGTTAACTGAATAGGACGACGCTCAATCCATGTATGCCATTTTTCACCTTTTTGACGTTTGTTAGAAAGTGCTGTTAAAGCTGGTGCTTCTGCTAATTCATCTTCAATCGGGCTACCTACACGAATTGTTTGGATGATGTTATAAACTAAAGTTAGTAATCCAATTAAATATAAGGCACCACCAACTGCACGCATCCAATACATTGGCATAATTTGCGTAACGGTTTCTAAAAAGTTACCGTAAACTAATGTACCATCTGGATTAAATTGTTTCCACATTAAAGCTTGGTTAAACCCAGCAACATATAAAGGAACAGCGTATAAAACAATACCTAAAGTACCGATCCAGAAGTGAAAGTTAGCTAATGATCTAGAATATAATTCGGTTTTTGTCATTCTTGGTACTAACCAATAAAACATACCAAACGCTAAGAAACCATTCCATGCTAAAGCACCTACGTGCACGTGAGCAATAATCCAGTCTGTAAAGTGGGCAATTGCATTTACGTTTTTTAAAGATAACATTGGTCCTTCAAAAGTTGCCATACCATATCCGGTAATTGCAACTACGAAGAATTTTAAAACAGGTTCTACACGAACTTTATCCCAAACACCACGTAACGTTAACAATCCGTTAATCATACCACCCCAAGATGGTGCAATTAACATAACTGAAAATACAACTCCTAAGTTTTGAGCCCAATCTGGTAAAGCTTGGTATAATAAATGGTGAGGTCCTGCCCAAATGTAAATGAAGATTAATGACCAAAAGTGAACAATTGATAATCGGTACGAATAAATTGGTCTGTTTGCAGCCTTAGGAACAAAATAGTACATTAAACCTAAGAATGGCGTAGTTAAAAAGAAAGCTACCGCGTTATGTCCGTACCACCACTGTACTAATGCATCTTGAACCCCTGCATAAACTGAGTATGATTTTACCATACTAACAGGTAATTCTAAACTATTAAAAATGTGTAATACTGCTACGGTAACAAAAGTTGCTAAGTAGAACCAAATGGCAACATACAAGTGACGCTCTCTTCTTCTTAAAATCGTCATAATCATGTTGATACCAAAAATAACCCAAATTACTGCGATAGCAATATCAATAGGCCATTCTAACTCGGCATATTCTTTAGATGTAGTAATACCTAGGGGTAAAGAAATTGCAGCAGCAACAATAATTAATTGCCAGCCCCAAAAGTGAATATTAGATAGTACATTACTATACATACGCGTTTTTAACAAACGCTGCATTGAATAATATACCCCAGCAAAAATTGCGTTACCTACAAAGGCAAAGATCACAGCATTAGTATGCAGCGGTCTTAAACGACCAAAACTTAGCCAAGAAATTCCGTCAGTTAAATTCGGGAACATAAACATGAGAGCCAGTAACATACCAACCGACATACCTACTACCCCAAACAAAATCGACGCGTATAAGAATTTCTTTACAATTTTGTTGTCGTAATAAAATTGTTGTACTTCCATAATTAATTTTAGTTTCTATTTGTTTTCAGGTTTTATTTCTTCTTCTTTTATAAGTTCGTCGTCAAATAACATGCGTACTGAAGGCGTATAATCATCATCTAATTGCCCACTTCGGACAGCTTTAATAAAGGCATATAAAAAAAATGCTGCAACACCTATACTAATACTTATTAACACATAAATAACACTCATCTTAATCTTATTTAACAATTCAAATATACTATCTAACAGGTGACATAAATATGATATTTATCAACTAATACGCGGTAAATTCGAAATAAAAAAGAGATAAAAAAACAGCCCGATTTTACCTATTTACATCAACTACTATAACATGCAATACAACATTTTATTGTGCCTTTTTGTTAAGAATTTTAACAAATTTTACTTAAAGTTTTAATTTATATGCTTTGTAGTTTGTTGCTAAGGTTACAAACCCAATAATAGTAACGGTTGACACAGGCATAATAATAGCTGCAACCAATGGCGAAAGTAAGCCCATACAAGCAAAGGTTAACCCAATAACATTGTAAGTTAAAGACAAACCAAAGCTTACTTTTATGGTTGAAATGGCTTTTTTACAGAACAACAAGTATTTTGAAATTTTTGAAAAAACCGACGCATCTAAAATAGCATCACAAGCGGGTGAGAAAACATTAATATTTTCTGAGATAGCAATTCCGACATTACTTTTGGCTAAAGCCCCCGAATCATTAAGCCCATCGCCTACCATCATTACTTGCTTGTGCTGTTTTTGTAAATTGGCAATATATTCTAGCTTATCATTAGGCGATTGATTAAACAGCATGGTTGTATTTTGAGGCAAAATGCGTTCTAAAGCAGCACGTTCACCATCGTTATCGCCAGATAAAATTGCAAGCTTATAATTTTGTTGTAACGTATTAAAAAGATCAGAAACACCGTTTCTGTAAATATTAGTAAACTCGTAATATCCTTTTATTTCCTGATCAATTTTAATATAAATAACGGTTTTATTTACCGTTGCAGGATTCTGTTGTTCAACAAACTTTGCCGAACCAACATAAATAGTTTGCTTGTTTAACGAACCAATTACACCCCCACCTACAACTTCATTAAAATCAGAAAGTTTTAAAACCTCGATTCCATTTAAAAAATTGTACAATTTGCGGCTTAATGGGTGATTGGATGAGCGAACAGTTGATTTAACAGCGATTAATTCCTGATCGCTTAATGCTGTGCCGTGATAGGTAATTTTGGTATCTTGATTGGATGTTATAGTTCCCGTTTTATCAAAAACAATGGTATTAATCTGAGCAATTTGTTCAACAACTTGTGCGTTTTTTAAATAAAACTTATGTTTCCCTAAAATACGAAGCACGTTACCCATGGTAAATGGCGTAGAAAGCGCTAAAGCACACGGACAAGCAACAATTAAAATGGCTGTAAAAACATTAAAAGCAGTATTCATGTTAATAAAGCTCCAATAAACAAAAGCTAACACAGCCAAAATAAGCAATGCCGGTGTAAAATATTGGCTTACTTTATTAATTAAAGTTTGATAAGTTGCATTATCTTTTTCAAACGCTTCATTGCTCCAAAGCTGTGTTAAATACGATTGAGAAACTTCGTTAATCACTTCTAATTCTAAAGTTGAACCAACTAACTTACCTCCAGCAAAAATTTTATCGCCCGAGAATTTTTCAACCGGATTTTCTTCGCCCGTTACAAACGAATAATCGATGGCTGCCAAGGGAGAAATTAAAATACCATCTACCGGAACCAATTCTTGATTTCGGATTAAAATACGATCGCCTTTTTTAAGTTCGTAAATTTGAGTAGGAACTTCTTCTTTACCCAAAAGTTTGGTAACAGCAATCGGAAAATACGATTTATAATCGCGTTCAAAAGATAAAAAGCTATAGGTTTTTTGCTGAAAAAGTTTTCCTAAAAGCATAAAGAAAATTAACGAACATAACGAGTCAAAAAAACCTTGGCCTTGATCAAAAACAATATCATACGTACTGCGTAAAAACATTACAATTAAGCCCAGCGCCATAGGAACCTCAATATTCAACCTGCCGTTTTTAATGCTTTTGTAAGCTGCCTCGTAATATCCCCAGCCCGAATATAAAAACGAAGGCATGGCAATAATAAAAATCAGCCATCTAAAAAAATCTTTATACTGATCAATCCAAAATTCATTCACCTCAAAATATTCAGGGAACGAAAGCAACATAACGTTACCAAAACTAAAAAAGGCAACACCAACTTTGTAAATTAAACTTCGATCTACTTGGCGCGTTTTTGTATCATAATTTTCTAATGATATATACGGCTCGTAACCAATTTTAGCTAAAAGTTGTACAATTTGTTTTAATGATGTTTTTTGCTTGGAAAAATAAATTTGAACTTTTTTATCGTGAAAGTTAACTTGCGATTTTACAACACCAGCATCTAACTTATTCAAGTTTTCTAAAATCCATATGCAAGAGCTGCAATGGATATGCGGGATATTTAAATTAACAATGGCCTGATCGCCTTCGTTAAATGATAAAAGTTTTTCTACAATTTGATCGTTATCTAAAAAATCAAACTTTTGCTGGTTGGTTGGTGTTGCTCCAGGAGCTTTTTCTAATTCGTAATACGAGGTAAGATTGTTTTCAGAAAAAATTTCGTAAACGGTTTTACATCCGGAGCAACAAAAATGCTTTTGGTCAAATATAATTTCTTCGGCTTTAATAATTTGTGTACCGCAATGGTAACAATTTTGTTCACTCATAATATAGGTTCTGATTTTGCTTTTGCAAAAGTTACATTTTTTATCTTTCTAAGATATGACAATTATCAAAAAAATTAACATATTTTTTTATAAGATTTTAACACGAAATTTTAATATATTTGTAAAATAAACAGAGAAATTATGGGAAACTGCCAACAATGTATCGTCAGACAATTTAGTTCCTTAAAAGCCTTAAACAAGGAGGAATTACTGCGTTTGGCTGCATGTAAAAGTTCGATGACCATAAAAAAGGGACAACCTATTTTTGAAGAAGGCGATACATCAACCGGAATTTATTGTATTAAAGAAGGAGTTTGTAAACTTTCTAAACTTAGCCCAACAGGTAAAGATCAGATTATAAAATTTATACGTCCGGGTGAATTACTAGGACAACGTTCTATGATTAGTGAAGAATCTGCCAATTTAAGCGCAGTAGCTGTTGAAGATATGGAAGTTTGCTTTATACCAAAATCAGAAATATTAAGCTTTTTTACACAAAACAATCAGTTTTCATTAAACGTTATGAAAGATATTTGTGCTGATTTAAAAGAAGCAGATGATTTGTCGGTTTCTATGGCTCAAAAATCAGTTAAAGAAAGATTAGCTGGTGCTTTGCTTTATTTAGAAGAAGTTTTTGATTGTGATTACGATGATACGCTACGCGTACAATTATCGCGCGAGGAATTAGCTGGAATGATTGGTACAGCAACAGAAAGCTGCATCCGTTTATTATCTGAATTTAACAAACAAGGTTTGATTGAAATTAAAGGCAAAAAAATTGCATTATTAGACAGAAAAGGGCTTGAAAAATTAGCCAATCAGAAATAAAAAAAAGCTATCCAAAATTGGATAGCTTTTTTTATACTAAATGAATACCTTGTTCAGATATGCTTATTAATTTTTGTTTGTAAAGTGCACCTACTGCCCTTTTAAAACTTTTTTTACTCATTTGTAAAACAGTTTTAATTTCTTCTGGATGCGAATCATCATTCAGCCCTAAAAAGCCTTTATTTGCTTTTAATTCGTTTAAAATAAATTCAGCATCAGGTTCTATAGCTTCTACGCCTATTTTTTTACGAGAAACATCAATTTTTCCGTCTGGTCGGATATTTTTAATAAAACCAATAATACGATCGCCGGTTCTTAAATCTTCAAAAACTTCGTTTTTATACATCAAGCCCTTGTACTTTTCATTAATAATAACATTAATTCCGGCTTCGGTAATGTGTGAAACGATTAAATCTACTTCTTCACCATTTTCTAACTCAATGTTATCATTGCTTAAAAATTTATTGGTACGGCTAGAAGCAACTAAACGTTTGGTTTTTTCGTCCATGTACATGTAAACCAAATAGCGCTTACCGTTTTGCATTGGGCGCGCTTGCTCTTTAAACGGAACAAACAAATCTTTTTCTAACCCCCAATCTAAAAAGGCACCAAATTGATTGGTATAATTAACTTTTAATAAAGCAAATTCGTTTAAATAAATATAAGGTTCTAAAGTTGTTGCAACCGGACGTTCTTCATGATCCAAGTAAACAAAAACTTCAATTTCAGCATCTAATTCGTATGTTTCGGGTACGTATTTGGTAGGTAATAACACGTCTTCGGTACCATTGGTTAAAAATAACCCAACATTAGTAGCACGTGCAATTCGTAATACGTTAAATTTACCTATTTCTATCATTTTAATATAAATTGGCTACAAAGTTACAATATAAAGTTATATAAAAAAGCACCCCAAGTTATAACTTGGGGTGCTTTTTTATAATTTGATGCGGATTATTTGTTGTAAACAGCTTCTTTTTTGAAATGTTTAGTTAATAAATAATATACAACCGCGCGGTATTTGTTTCTGTTTGATTTTCCGTATTGTTCAATCACAGCTTGAATGCCTTGATCTAATTTTGGAGAATCTTCTAATCCTAATTTTTTAATTAAGAAATTCTTTTTAACCGTTTCTAATTCGCTTTCAGAAGTTCCTGAAACCACAGACGAATCTGCATTGTAAATTGATGGTCCACAACCAATAGTAACTTTTGTTAATAAATCCATATCAACAGTAACGCCACATTTTTCTTTTAAATCCGAAGCGTATTTCTCAATTAATTCATCTCTTTTGCTCATAATTAGGACTTTATTTTTAATTAGTTATACTCAAATATAACAAAATATTAATATTGTTTTTAAAAAATATTAAGAAATTTTAAAATATTCCTTTAAAACCTTATCATTCACGGTTGTAGGCGTAAAAATCTCAATAATTTGTTTGGTTTCTGACTCAAAAAAAGCTTTTAATTTATCTAAATCTGCCAATTCAGAACAGGTTGTATATTGATATCCATACATTTGCGCTAAATGCTGAGCCGTTAACTTATGTTGGGTTTCAAAATACGTATTAAAAACTTCAGTTTCTTGATGCCCAGGTAAAATTCTGAAAATACCACCACCACCGTTATTCAAAACAATAATTTTAAAATTATTTGGGGTGTAGTTATTCCATAAAGCATTGCTGTCGTATAAAAAAGAAACATCGCCAGTAATTAAAACTGACTTTTTATTGCTTAGTACTGCTGCACCAATTGCGGTTGATGTACAACCGTCAATCCCACTGGTACCACGGTTGCAATAAACAGCAACATTTTGCGGATAATCAAACAATTGTGCGTAACGAATTGCCGAGCTGTTTGATACATGCAACAGCACGTTATCGGGCATATAAGTTGCAACGGCTTCAAAAACTTTTAAATCGCTGTAAGGAGCAGTTAAGGTAAATTTGCGTTGTTTGTTTCGTAAATCAGCATATATGCTTAAAATAGTTTGCTGGTATTTTGATACGACATTACGTTTAGAAATCCTATTAAAAAATTTGTCAGGCGTTATTTTTATATGTTTTGTTAATGCACCAAACGTATCGTAAGCACGTAACGGATCAATATGCCAATGTTCTTGCGGTTTGTATGTACGCAAAAACTTTTTAATGCGTTTAGAAACTACCATACCACCCAAAGTAATTAAAACATCGGGTTGTAATAATTTAAATTGTTCTTCGCTAAAAGTTGTAATTAACGAATCTATAGAACCGATAAAGTTTTTATTTTTTGCGTTTGATGTTACCTCGGTCATAACCACAACAGAGCTGTCTGAAGCTAAGTAATTTAAAACAGCATCAGATAAAACATTTGCATCTTGGACACCAATTAAAACTAATTTCTTTTTGGCAAAGGTCCATTTTGAATCAAGTTCTTCAAAATTTACTGCATCAACAGCAATGTTAAGGTTGGTTTGATTTATTGATGGATTTACAACCAATTCATCAACTACATCGTACAAAGGTTCTTCAAACGGAGCATTAATATGTACCGGCCCTTGGTTAGTAATTGCTTTGTTTATGGCTTGATTGATTAAAAAATCGTTTGCCACTGATGCATCTTCAGATAAATTTGCATTAAACAAGATGTGATTGTTGTAAACATTAGCTTGACGAATGGTTTGTCCGTCACCAATATCTATTTTTGAAGTTGGCCGATCGGCCGAAATAACAACTAAAGGAATTTGACTATAAAAAGCTTCGGCAACTGCCGGATAATAATTTAACAAGGCAGAACCTGAGGTACAAACCAAAGCTACAGGTTGCTTAAGTTGTTGAGCTAAACCAAGGCCAAAAAAGGCTGCACAACGCTCGTCAGCAATGCTAAAACATTTAAAAAACGGATCGCTAGCAAAACCAATGGTTAACGGTGCATTGCGGGAACCTGGAGAAATTACAATATGTTGTATGTTTTTTTTCTTACAAATGGTAAGAATACTTTGTGCTAAAGGAATTTTTGGATATTGCATAAACCAAATTTTATTACTTCAAATATACAAAACAATGCAGCCCTATTAAAGGAATTTACTACTTTTAAATTTAATTTATTTTTATGCAGCCCATTACAATTACTTCTGCCCTTTCACAGCATTTTGAAGAAATTTTAGAGATAATGAACTTTGAGATTTTAAATAAAACCTCGTTATACGATTACGATCCGAGAAGCTTACAAGATGTTATTCAGATTTACGATTCAAAAAAAGTAAAAACTTTCCGTTTTTGGTTGCTTTGCAAAACAACGAGGTGCTAGGTTACGCATATTACGACAGCTACAACCCAAAACAAGGTTATAAATACACGGTAGAACATTCTATTTATTTAAAGCCCGGAAACGAAGGAAAAGGATTAGGCAAGTTATTGATGCAAGCTTTAATTGATGCAGCTAAAAAACAACATATAAAAACCATGATTGCCTTAATTGATGAAGAAAATACCGGAAGCATTAAGTTTCATAAAAAATTTAATTTTACCACCGTTGGCGTGATGAAACAAGTTGGTTACAAATTTGATACCTGGTTAGATTGCCGCATCATGCAACTTATTTTCTAAAAAAACTCCCAACTCAAGTTTTTGAAGTTGGGAGAAATAAAAAAACAATGAAAATATTTATTGTTCGATCCAAGCAATAACTTCTGGATCGTCTGGCACAGTTCTAGGTCCGATTACTTTTTCTAGAAACCCATCTTTGTTAATCAGGTATTTCTGAAAGTTCCAAGTAACTTCACTATCTGAGTTGCCATTTAATTCTTTTTGAGTTAGGTACTCGTAAATCGGTGCCATATCAGATCCTTTAACAGAAATTTTTTCCATCATCGGAAAAGATACCCCATAATTTACGGCACAAAATTCAGCAATTTCTTCATTTGTACCTGGTTCTTGGCTCATAAAGTTATTTGCCGGAAAACCAACAATAACAAAATCAGAATCTTTATACTTTTGATAAATTTCTTCTAAAGCTTTGTATTGCGGTGTTAATCCGCATTTTGAAGCGGTATTTACAACCATAATTTTTTTGCCCTTTAAATCGGCAAAATCAAAAGTTTCTCCATCAATAGCAGTAACTTTATACTGATAAACTGGTTTTACATCCATTGTACTTCTTTGTTCTGCAGTTACAGTTTCTTTTATAGGGTTGGAACAAGCTAAAAAAGCCAATAAAGTTCCGATACCGGTAATAAATTTAATCATAAAACTTATTTTATTTTTAAAGATACAAATTTTAAAAGAAAATCCACAGCTTGGCTGTGGATTTCTATTTTATTTTTTAAAATATTTTTTGTGCTTAAAATAAGCTAAAGTTGATAAAACAACTAGAATAGCTACTGAGTAATAAATGAATGATGGGGTTACAACTTTATCTCCCGATGCATATGAATGCAATCCTGATAAATAGAAGTTTACTCCAAAATACGTCATTAAAATAACGTAGAAAGCAAAAATGCTCATTACATTAAAAATCCATTTACCTCGTAATGCTGGTACGAAACGCGCGTGAATTACAAACGCATAGGTCATAATACTAATTAAAGCCCAAGTTTCTTTCGGGTCCCAACCCCAATAACGCCCCCAACTTTCGTTAGCCCATTGCCCTCCTAAAAAGTTACCAATGGTAAGCATTACCAAACCTACAGTTAAGGCCATTTCATTAATATATGTGATTTCGGTAATATTCAGGTTTAGTCTGTTTTTGTTGTTTTCGTTTGTAAAAATCATTAACAACAACGAAACAATACCTAAAATCATGCCTAAAGCAAATGGTCCGTAACTACCTACAATAACCGCAACGTGAATCATTAACCAATATGAATTTAGTACGGCTTGTAAGTTTGCAATTTCAGGATCCATCCAATTCCAATGTGCTACCATTAAAATCATAGCAACCACAAATGCGGTTGAAGCAATGGTAAGCTGCGATTTACGCCCAAAAATTAATCCAAACAACATAGTTGCCCATGCTACGTAAATCATAGATTCGTACGCATCAGACCAAGGTGCGTGCCCCGAAATATACCAACGAGCAGCTAATCCTAAGGTATGAAGTACGAACAAAAATATAATTACACCGGTTAAAAGTTTAGCGGTAATGTTTAAGAATTTAGAATTCCAGAAAATTTTACAAATTACAACCACAAACATTAACAATCCGGCATATAAGTACCAAGAAAACAAGGTTCTGAAAACGTCGTAATCGTTATAGGTAATTTCGGCAGTAATTTTTTCTTCAGACGGGTAAATTTCTTTTCCGTATTTCTTTTGGAAGTTAATTAATCCGTTTAAATAATTATCGGCAGCTTTATAATCTTCCCCTTTAAAAGTTGCATCTAAAGAGGTTAAATATAAAGGAATTACGTTTTTAGTAAAAGTTGAATCAATTCCTGTAAATCCTGCTTCGTTTAATTCTGGATACGAAACCCATTTTTTATTTTCGTCATAAGGAATAGGAAAAACTTTTAAAATATAACCGCTTAATGCCAAATGCAATAAGTTTACTTTTCTATCAGCCTCAATAAAATCTTTTTGAAATTGATTAGGTACAGCAGCCATAAAAGCTTCTTCTAAATACGGTGCTAATTTGTAGTTACCACGGGCATCAAAAAAGTCAATTAAACGTGCGTATTTAGCACCTTTTTCTATTTCTAGAATTTTATGTAAGCTGTCATTTTCTTTCTTTAAATAAACAAAAGGAACTTGAAACCATAACTGCGGAAATTGCGTCATAGAAACAAAAACCTGATCTGAATTTAAGCTTTGGTATTTGTCTGATTTACTTACTTTACGTAATAATTCTGATGAAAAAGTATGAACAGGTTTCATACGACCACCTTCGTCTTGAATAACTAAACGCGCAAATTTTGCGGCGTGTTCTTCACTAATTTTTAAAGCATTAATTAATGAATCTATTTGTACGGTGTTAGGTAAACTTGGCGCTTGCGCAGGTTGCGTTGGTGAAACAACATGTTGATGATCTGCATCTGCCGGAACTGCATCTGGCGTTTGTGCCTGAACAGCAAAACCAGCAAATAATAAAGCAAGCGTTAACAAGCTTTTTTTCTTAGCTTCTAACTTTTTAAGCTTCCCTTTTAAATCCACAAAACGAGATCCTTTTAAAAATAAAATTAAAATCATAGAAACATATAAAAAGGCATAACCTACGTACGTAATGGTTGTACCCCACCAGTCGTGGTTTACAGATAAAATTGTTCCAGATTCATCTGGAAAAAAAGAAGCTTGAAAAAAGCGATATCCGCGATAGTCTAATACATTGTTCATGTAAATACGCGCATCAAACTTTTCGTTCATTTCGGTATCTGTAATAGTTACCTGACTTTCAAAACTTGAATAACTATTTTGAGTACCTGGATATTTTTCTGCAATAAATTTATTTAATGTTACATTAAACGGTGTTTCGTAAACTTTACTTCCAAAAAATAAAGTAAATTCTAAATCGCCTAATTTTATAGCAACAGGTTCTCCCATTTTGCCTTGATCACCAGAAAGCGAAACCAATTCTTCTTTACCTTGTGTTTTAACTTTTACCGTTAAAACGTCGTCGGTAATACCTGGGTTTTCTTTATAATCGTTATTTGTAGTTTTAACAATATTACCTTTTACGGGTAATTCTGGAATTACAAATTGATTGCCTGATAAATCGTATAAAGACCTGAAGCTTAATGTTTGTAATGAATCGGCATGTACGCGATCTTTAAACTGATCGGCCATGCGCATAAATTCACCTTCAAAAGGAGTTGAAATTTTAAAATCGTCGCCATCCATAATAATATTTACTGCGCCGTCTGTTTGCTTGTTGAAAGCATATAAAATATTATGAATATTTTGTACTTCACCTTCAACCAAGAAATGTTCGTGACGTTCACCCCCCGAAGATTCTACCAATTTTAAATGGTATTTACCATTTTCGTCTGCTACCACATTTTCTGTAGCATTCATGATAAAATCAACATATTCAATTTCAAAAGGAATTCCGTTAAAATCACCTTTTAAAGTAAAATCGTTGGTTGTAACGGGCGAAAGTAAAATGCCTTTTTCAAATTGGCGTCTTCTAATATCTCCGTTATAATCGCCGTCAACCAAAGCGGTTAAATACGTTTTATCAGAGAAAATTTGATTTACGGTTTCGCCTTCTTTAATAGGCATCATCCCTTCGAAAGAAATATATCTGGTTACAAACGCACCTACTAAAATAAAAATAAAGGATAAATGCACAATCAAGGTTGCCCATTTCTCCTTTTTATATAGTTGATAACGTTTAATATTTCCGAAAAAATTGATAAGAAAAATTCCCATTATAGCTTCGAACCACCAAGCATTATAAATAAGAATTCGGGCTGTTGTTGTATTATAGCGGTCTTCTATAAAGGTACCTACCCCCATTGCCACAGAAAACACAACAAACAAAATAGCCATTAATCGAGTTGAGAACAAAAAAGAAAAGAGTTTTTTATCCATGAGATGGAACTTGTTTTTTAGTTTACTGAATTTCACAAAAATACTCAAATCTTTAAAGAACCAAGCTATTTTAACGAATAATTATGTAGATATTATTTACAAAAATCTTATTTTTTAAAGTAGAAAAAATAAAAGCAACCATTTAAAATTAAATAGTTGCTTTTTTGCATTTTTTATAAAGTAATTATTGCTTAAATTCCAATTTCTATTTGAAAACGTACATACCAATCATCTCCTTTTTTAGGCACCATATAATCGCGCTGGTTGTAACTTACTTCGCCCTGAAGTTTAAAAGCGTGTTCCCAAATGTATTTGGTTAAACCAATGGTATATTGTTTGGCATCCGGTTCGTATTGTGCAATTTGCTTGTTTACATTTTGCCATGAATATCGACCAATTAACTCAAAATGATTAGCAAACGTATAACTTGCCTGATAATCCATTCCTTGTCCACCAAAAACAAAACTAATTTGCGAAGGATCTAACGGATTATGCGTTACATAACTGCTATTGGTTGTAGTACGATTCATGTAAGCTACCATAACCGCCCAATTTTGGTATTTAAAAACAAAATCGCCAAAAATATTTTGCAAATTTCGAGGCTGAAACAATTCGGCTCCGTATTGCCCACTAGATCGAACCGCTTGGTTGTTTTTATGGTAAACTGCCGATAAATAAATTTTGGGTTTATTTTCGTAAACAATTGCTCCTTCAAAATTGGTTCCATCATTTTTAAAAGCTCCTAAAGGAAAAAACTCAACCTTTCCGGTATAAGCCAAACCGGTATCGTTTGTTTTAGTCCAATTTCGTCCTTCTCCAGAACTAATAGCTCCGCGAACCGCGTAAGAAAACTTATCGTATTCCATTTTGTTATAATTGGTCTGAAAACCAAAATCACGATCAATATTAAACTTAGCATTGTTTATAGAACGATCAGTTAATTGCAAGGCGCCAGACGAATTTACACGTTGACGGTTACCAGGTAATTTTGTTTGTCCTAATCCAAACGTCCAATTCTGGTTTGGGCGATAAAAAATCATCGCATCGCGAATAATGTTTACATTTTCTCCTTCTTCAATTGTACCTACATCGTTAGCTGCGAATGATAATTGAATGGCGTACAAAAAACGTGGATCTCCTACATAACCATCAAAACGCAAACGCAAACGTCTAATCATTCCTTCAATCACAGGCTTTTCATCCGGATTTTCGTACTCGTAATATGTTACTCGGTTTTGCATTCTAAAACGAATGTTAAGCTGAAAAATACTATCTGCCGAGGTAATTCCTAATCCTTTACCATAGCTATAATAAGGTAAAGATTCTAAACGCAAGCTGTTATTTTTATCAAACTTTACTTGCCCAAAGGCAATAGCGCTACAGAAAAGGATAAATAATATAAATATTTTTTTCATTTGTAAGTTAGGTGTGTGTTGTTAAAAAAATTTATCAAAACTAAATCTAAACCGAATAAATAACAAGTATAAATAGTACATTTGTAAAAAAATAAAAATGCAAAATACATATATTGGTTATCACTTTACAGTTGAACCAAGAGAATTGGGTAGCGAAATTTTAATTGCCGAGTTAGGTGAATTGGCTTTTGATAGTTTTGAGGAAACTGAAAATGGCGTTTCTGCATATGTTTTAAAAGAATTTTGGACCGAAAATATTTTAGACGACGTTTACATTTTAAATAACGATGAATTTAAAATTTCGTATACGTTTGAAGAAATTGAAACCGTAAACTGGAATGAAGAATGGGAAAAAAACTTTCAACCTATTGATGTAGATGGTATTTGCCAAGTTCGCGCTCCGTTTCATGAATCTACCAATGCAAAATTCGAAATTGTTATTGAACCTAAAATGAGCTTTGGTACAGGGCATCATGAAACTACACACATGATGATTCAGCATTTATTAGAAACCGATGTTACCAATCTAAAAACCTTAGATATGGGATGCGGAACAGCAATTTTAGCAATTTTAGCAGAAAAAAAGGTGCACAACCAATTGATGCCATTGATATAGACAATTGGTGTTATTTAAACTCGATTGAAAATGCCGAACGCAATAACTGTCAACACATTAGCGTTTACGAAGGCGACGCATCATTATTAAATCAAGGTCAAAAATACGATTTAATTATTGCCAATATTAATCGCAACATTTTATTAAATGACATGCACAGCTATGTAAATTGTTTAAATAAAAACGGAATTTTGCTTTTAAGCGGATTTTACACCGAAGATTTTGATGCTATTAACGCTTGCTGCGAAGCTTTAGGTTTACAATTTGACAAAAAATTAGAGCGCAACAATTGGTTATCTTTAAAATATAAATATTAATTGATTTTAGATATGAGTTATAAAGAAGAAGTTTTAGAAGAAGTAAGCATTAAAGATCTTTTAAGCGATAGCTATGAAATTATTCTTTTTAATGACGATCACAACACGTTTGATCACGTAATTAAAACTTTAATAAAAGTTTGTAAGCACGACAACCTACAAGCCGAACAATGTGCCCTATTAGTACATTACACCGGTAAATGTGGCGTAAAAACCGGATCTAGAAAAGAACTAGAACCATTATGTAGTAAATTATTAGACGCCGACTTAACGGTAGAAATACAATAAAAATTAAAAAGGTTTAGCTTGCGCTAAACCTTTTCTTTTTTAAAGAAAGCTCCCTTTCTTTAACCATTAAACTCACTAATTTAAAGTGTCACGAAAAATTCACTACTACTACTCCCTCAAACCTATTAAAAATTACATAGAAATCAAAACTTAATATCAAAATTTTAAAAAAAAACTTAATTTTTAAATTATTATCACAAATTTTAACACAACAAAAAAGATAAATCTACATAAATCAGATTTTGTAATAAAATTGCGATAAAATCAATTAAATACTTATCTAAACAATCTGTTTTTATTCCAAATAATTTGCAGTATTTTTGTATCAAACCTTAATAAAACCATGAATAAATTTTCGATTCTAATAAAATGGGCTATTCGTTTCACATTTGTAGCCATTTTATGGACCTATTTAGAAAAACTTTTAGGCTATCATGATGATAAAATAAGTAGCTTATTTTCCTTCGGATTAATTTTTGGAATTGTATATTTTATTACCTATTACTTAACCCTTGCAGAAATTTATTCTAAAGTTTATAACAATAAAATCACCTACAAAAGCGCTTTTATTAATTTAGCAGCCCTTTCTATTTTAATTGCTTTTTTAAGTCCGTTTCCGCATATGGTTATGGAGAATTATATTTCACCCGATTTCTATAACAATGCCATGGCAATGTACGAGGGCAAATCAGAAGATGCGATTGCAAATGCACAACAATTTTACAGCATAACAAGCCGTGTTGTTAACGGAATTCAAAATGCATTATCAATTGGTATCTTATTTGCTGCAATTATGCCGTTGTTTTTTATTAATAGAAAAGATAAAAATGTTACAACACCAGAACCAGCTAAAAAAGTAAAACGCAAGTACCAATCAACCAAAAAAATGTAACATGATTAAAAATGCTATTTACCTTTTATTTTCATTTTTTATTATAGGATGCGTTTCAACCAAAAGCACCTTAAAAAATGTTGATTATAAGGCAACCAAACCTAAAATTGAAAAAGGTAAATACGTAATTACCGAATATGCTAACGATCCTAAATACGGGTATAACAAAGAGTATCCAATAAACATTGGGTTTGCTAACCTGCACTCGGAAGAATATTTTGTAAAGCTTTTTTTTAACGGACTTACCAATCCTGAAGGTGATATTTTTAGTTACGAAAAGATAGAAACTTGTTGCCCGTTTCCGTCTAACCATAACAAAATGGGCGTAGGTTTGTTGCATAAATACCGCGTAACATTTAACAACGGCACAACCAAAGATTTATATATTAATTTATACGAAAAAGGAGAAATTTTATGCCCAAACGGATTTAAAATTTTAGCCAATTAAGCTAACAAATATCAATAAAATTTCTTTTTTTAAACGTAAATTTGCAAAACCTATAATTTAGTACTACATGAATTTAAATTCTATTCCACAAATAAAACATACAGACAGCGGTAACTTTTTTTTACTAGCTGGTCCTTGTGCCATTGAAGGCGAAGAAATGGCATTTAAAATTGCCGAACGTATAGTAACCATTACGAATGATTTAAAAATTCCTTTCGTATTTAAAGGTTCATTTAAAAAAGCCAACCGATCTAGAATTGATAGCTTTACTGGTATTGGTGATGAAAAAGCTTTACAAATTTTACAAAAAGTTTCTAAAGAATTTGGTGTTCCAACCGTAACCGATATTCACGAAGTAAACGATGCACATTTAGCAGCTCAATATGTTGATGTGTTACAAATTCCGGCTTTTTTAGTACGTCAAACCGATTTAGTAGTTGCAGCAGCAAATACAGGTAAAGTAGTAAATCTAAAAAAAGGACAATTTATGAGCCCAGAAAGCATGAAACATGCTGTACAAAAGGTTTTAGATTGCAACAACCCAAATGTTATGGTTACCGATCGCGGAACCATGTTTGGCTACCAAGATATGATTGTTGATTTTAGAGGAATTCCGACAATGCAACAACAAGCTACAACGGTTTTAGATGTAACTCACTCGTTACAACAACCCAACCAAACTATCGGAGTTACAGGCGGGCGCCCAGATATGATAGAAACCATTGCTAAAGCAGGAATTGCTGTTGGCGTTGATGGTATTTTTATTGAAACCCATTTTGATCCAGCAAACGCAAAATCAGACGGTGCAAACATGTTGCATTTAGATTATTTTGAAGATTTAATGAAAAAATTAGTCGCTATTAGACAAACAGTAAATAACTTTTAATATTTAGATAATGAAATTCAATTTAAAAATAGTTGCCCTAACTATTTTAACCACGTTAAGTTCTTTAACAGCTCTAGCCCAAATTGAAGTAACCGATAGCCCACAACGTTATACGGCTAATAACAAAGGTAAGTTTTATATTTATTGGGGTGGTAACAGAGGTTATTATTCTAAATCTGATATTACCTTTAGAGGAGAAGGACATCAATTTACCTTACACGATGTACCTGCTTTTGATAAACCAAAAGGTTGGCATATAGATTATATTAACCCAACTAAAATGACCATTCCGCAAACAAACTTGCGTGTAGGTTATTTTATTTCTAATAAATATAACGTTTCGCTAGGGGTTGACCACATGAAATATGTAATGCCTCAAAACCGTGCGGTTGATATTACAGGTACATATCCTGGAGCAGGATCGTACGGGGAGCTTTTACCAAACGGACAAGTTATGTTAACCGAAGAGTTTTTAACTTTTGAACATACGGACGGATTAAATTACGTAAATGCAGAAATTAATCGTGTAGATGATATTTCTAAATTATTCGGAATTAATAATACAGATGTAATTCAAGTTAATACAACTTATGGTCTTGGCGCCGGTGTTTTATACCCCAAAACCAACGCTCAGTTTTTATCTAAAGAAAGACATGATGCATTTCACGTTTCAGGTTGGGGAGCATCTGCAAAAGTTGGTTTAAACATTACGTTTTTAAAACACTTTTTTGTTCAGGTTGAAGCCAAAGGCGGATATATTAACATGCCAAACATTTACATTACAGAAGATAATTCTTGGAAAGCAAAACAAGATTTTAACTTTATACAAATTCCATTAGTTTTTGGTGGTATATTTAGATTATAAAACAAAAAACTCGAGCAAATGCTCGAGCTTTTTATTTTATATAACTTTATTATTTATTGTGTAATAATTGCATCAGACGGATCGTATTCTAAACTACCATCAATCTGTTTTTCAACAGCGGTTGGCGAAACGTATTTTACAATATTATTTTCACTTAAACGATAACCGTTTGTAGTTTGCAATTGCCAATTTTCAAAAACATACAAACCGTCACTTGTTTGCTGCATAACTAAAGATTGGGGTAAAGCATTTAAAAAAACCTCTGCCTTTGTTTTATCACTATTAAATAACAAATAGGCATTAACTTTTGCTAAATCAACCTCATCATCATCCTCAGCAATTTCTCTTGCATTTGCAGGTACTAAGCGTAAACCGCGTTCAAAAATACGGATGCAGCTATCATCAATTTCTGACCAACGATATCCGGCAGATGCAACACAATCGTTAGCATCGTTATCAGGACCTAAAATTATATTTTCAATCCCTTCGGTATCTGTTGTTTTATTTTTTGATTTGGGTTTTAAAATGTAATCACAAGCTACTAAACTGCTTGCTAAAAACATTCCTCCAAAAAACAATAAACTTTTTCTCATAAATTAAATTTGATACAACACAGAATTAATCACTTCAAAATCAAAAGTTTTGTCGTCATTAATAAAATATTTTAACAAAACGGAACCTCTGGCCTGGCCTGCATAAAAATCGGCAATTATCCAACGGTGATTTAAAACCTTAACCTTTGTAATTAAAGATTTTTCTCCATTTATTGGGTGGTAAACCACGTACGGATTTCCGGTTGGCGTTTCGTCATTTTTTTTAATTAACACATCGCGAATAGCAATTTCTAAAGCTTGTACTTGGTTTGCTTCTAAATTAATTTCACGTTGCGCATCCACATCGTAAGCTAAAGAAAATGCTTCAATTTCTAATGCTTGCGTAGCCAACGAATCTTTTAACACATCTATTTTATGATGTGCTTTTGTAATATCTGCATCTTTAGATTCTATTATTTTGCTCGCGTTAACATAGATAAAAATGTTAACTACTAACGAGAAAATAAATAGGTATAAAAAAGTTTGCTTCATAGTAAATATAAGGTTAAATATTTATTTCTAGGTTATCATAAGCTAAAAAAACATGTTTTGGCAAGCTGGCTTGCACCTCATCATGAAAACCTAACAAATGACTTATGTGTGTTATATACGCTTTTTTGGGCTTAATTTGTTTTATAAATTGTAAAGCTTCGTCTAAATTAAAATGGGTTTGATGTGGTGTAGTTCGCAAGGCATTTATAACCAAAACATCCAAATTTTGTAATTTTTGTTGTTCTGCATCGCTAACAAATTTCACATCTGTTAAATAGGCAAAGTTATCTATTTTAAATCCAAAAATGGGCAATGTTCCGTGTAAAACACGAATGGGCTCAATTTTAATAGTATTTATTTCAAACGTTTCATTTTCATGAATAAGATGCGTTTGCACTGCTGGTGCACCAGGATAACGATTTTCAGTTTCAAAAACATAATCAAACCTATTTTGTAAATTACTTAAAACACGCGGTTCAACGTAAATTGGCATTGGTCCTTGTTTAAAGTTAAAAGGACGAATATCGTCTAAACCAGCCGTATGATCGGCATGTTCGTGCGTAAACAAAATAGCATCTAATTTTTGGCAATTGGCTTGCAACATTTGTTGCCTAAAATCGGGGCCGCAATCTATTGCTAAAGCTGTGTTGTTTTGTTTAATTAATATGGAGGTGCGCAAGCGCTTATCTTTAAAATTAGGGCTTAAACAAACAGGATGATCGCTTCCAATAACTGGAATTCCCTGAGAAGTACCCGTACCTAGAAAATAGATCTTCAAACTTATTTTTTTAATATGTAAAATATTTATGCTAATTTAGGTATTACAGAAATACTAACAAACAACACGCCTACAATTTATTAACTTATGGAAATTAAATTAGCTGGAGATAGAGAAATTGAAACGCTTTTATCCTTTAATGATAAAGCTTTAAAGGTAAATTTAAACAACAACATTTACGGAACCTTTTCTGAAATTGGCGCAGGGCAAGAAACGGTTCGTCATTTTTTTAGAGCTGGCGGATCATCTAAAACCATTGCCAAAGCAATGTCGGCTTATGATAAAGATTTTTCAGATTCTATTTACGGTGAAGAAGCGTACAAAAGATACGTAACCGAAGGCCGTTTGCGTAAAATGTTAGTACACGAAAAAAAGCTAATTGAAGAGCGTTTAGATAGAAAAAAACATCCTGAAAAATTATTTTTTAGTTTTGCTAACACTGTGGCAACTATTGATTTTGAGAAGAAAAACAAAGGCCACGGTTGGGTTGGAATTACTTTTCAGTTAGATCCAAACGAAGCGTACAACGAAATTATTTTGCACATTAACTTTTTAGAAAACGATTCTAAACTACAACAAGAAACCTTAGGTAATTTAGGCGTTAACTTAATTTACGGTGCTTTTTATTATCATAAAAATCCGTTGCAGCTGTTAAAATCTTTGTACGATCATATCGAAAAAGATCAGATAGAAATTGATACCATTAACTTTTCGGGACCACAATTTAAAGATGTTGACAACCGATTAATGAGTTTGTATTTGGTTAAAAATGGCATGACGCAAGCCGTAATTTTTAATTCTAAAGGACATAATGTTTTTCCGGCTGATTTACTTTATGGTAAAAATATTTTAGCGCTACGCGGAAGTTTTAGACCGGTAACCAAAGTTAACATGAGCATGTTAAGCAATTCGTGGCAAAAATTTATTAGTACCGATCCGAATATTACCGAACAAAATTCGCAAGTAATTTTTGAAATTACCTTATCTAATTTATTGGCAGAAGGAGCAATTAACGAACAAGATTTTTTAGATCGTGCCGATTTGTTGTGCGCATTAGGGCAAACGGTTATGATTTCTAACTTTCCGGAATATTATAAGTTGATTAATTACTTCACGTCATTTCCAATTAAAAAAATTGGTTTAGCCATTGGTGTTCCGAGTTTGCACGAAATATTTGAAGAAAAATTTTATACCAATTTAAGCGGTGGAGTATTAGAAGCTATTGGTAAAATTTATTATAAAAATCTAGATATTTTATTATATCCGATGCTTGATGAAAAAAACAATGAAATTGTAAATTCTAAAACATTTAAATTAAGCCCTAAAACACAAGCGTTATATAATTTATTTTTAGATGGAAATAGAATTATTGATGTAGAAAATTACGATGTAGAAGATTTAAAAATTAAATCGAGAAAAGTACTAAGAATGATTCGAAACAACGAATCCGGATGGGAAAATATGTTGCCAGAAGGAATTGCAACCATTATAAAAAACAAACAATTATTTACCAGATAATATATAGAAAACCATGTTTTAAACGTGGTTTTTTTATTTTTCTACCTCCAGCCTATTGTGCCAAACCTGAGTTAAATCGTCAAAATCAATCGGTAGTGCAGCTTCTTGACGCGGCAAACGACGGGTTTTAAACTTTTCTTGCAAAATAGTTTCAATATAAAAATCTTCAATATCCTCGTACGGTAAATATTCTTTTTTTAAATTCAAATCAAAAACCTTTGCGGTGTTGTTAGACCAAAAAGCGCTCCACCCCGATTTTAAATTTTTAACCAAATCAAAAGTTGTTTCACCCGTTTGTCGATGAATAAGTTTAATTAATATTTGTCCGTCTTGGCGTGATAGCTTTTTTAAGCGCGGTTTAAATTCATCTTCTAAATATTTTTCAACCAACTTAAAATATTTTTTCTGATCACGGCTCGATTCTAAAACTTCCAAATTTTGGTTTAATTCCTTTAGGTTATCGGCAGCAGCTTTAGCGTACGGATATACGCGTAAAATTCTATTTTCTAAACGACGCAGTTTCATTAACTCCGTTTCTTCGGTTTTGTACTTCCCGATAACCAACTCATTCAACTGATAATTAAGCACAACAGAATCTTCCACCTGTTTAACAGGCAGATTAGTTTGTATGTTTATCTGTGCAAACATTGGCATCGATGCAAAAAAGAATGTAATACCAATTGTTGTTTTCATAATCGTCATTGTATTTCAAAAATACAAAATCTAAAATAATTATGAATTGTTTTTAGTATTTTTACTTAAAATTATACATAAATGGAAAATACGATATTAAATAAAACAGCAGTTGATTTTTTAACTCAATATTTAAACAATGCATCGCCAACAGGCTACGAAAGTGCAGGACAAAAATTATGGTTAAACTACCTTGCTCCGTATGTTGATACAACTTATACTGATACGTACGGAACAGTAGTTGGCGTAATTAATCCGGATGCACCATATAAAGTTGTTATTGAAGGGCACGCTGATGAAATTTCTTGGTACGTAAATTACATTTCTGAAGACGGATTAATTTATGTTATTCGTAATGGCGGTTCTGACCAAATTATTGCTCCGTCTAAACGCGTAAATATTCATACCAAAAATGGCATTGTAAAAGGTGTTTTTGGCTGGCCAGCTATTCATACCCGTTTACGTGGTAAAACGGTTGAGGATGCACCAAAAATTGAAACTATTTTTATTGATTGTGGATGCGAAACAAAAGCCGAAGTTGAAGCGCTTGGCGTACATGTTGGCTGCGTAATTACGTACCCTGACGGTTTTGAAATTTTAAATGATAGTAAATTTGTTTGCCGTGCTATTGATAACCGAATGGGCGGATTTATGATTGCTCAAGTTGCGCGTTTGTTAAAAGAAAATGGTAAAAAATTGCCGTTTGGTTTGTACATTGTTAATTCGGTTCAAGAAGAAATTGGTTTACGTGGTGCCCAAATGATTGCTCATAATATTAAACCTAATGTTGCTATTGTAACCGACGTTTGCCACGATACAACAACGCCAATGATTGATAAAAAAATTGAAGGCGATTTAAAAATTGGTAAAGGTCCGGTAATTGCTTATGCACCAGCTGTACAAAATAATTTACGTGAATTAATTATTGATACAGCGGTAGAAAAAGAAATTCCGTTTCAACGTACTGCCCTATCTTCACAAACCGGAACAGATACAGATGCGTTTGCTTATTCTAACTCAGGCGTTGCATCAGCTTTAATATCTTTACCGCTGCGTTACATGCATACCACGGTAGAAATGGTTCATAAAGAAGATGTAGAAAATACCATTCAATTGATTTATGAAACCTTACTTAAAATAGAAAACAACGAAACTTTTTCGTACTTTAAATAACCACAAAACACCAAACTTTGTTTGGTGTTTTTTTTTACTCTAAAAATTTTATCAAAAAAAATCTAACAAACTGTAACATTTAAAAAACTAACTTGTCTTTATATAAAACAACCCGAAACATAAGCTATGAATCCAGACGAGAATATTAGCTTACTAATTGAACAATGCAAACAGCAAAACACCGCAGCACAATTTGAAATTTATAAAAAATTCTACAAAAACATGTTTAATACGGCTGTTAGAATTTTAAATAATAAAGAAGAAGCCGAAGATGTAATGCAAGAAAGCTTTTTAAAGGCATTTGCCGAATTGGATTCGCTTAACAATCCTAAAGCTTTTGCTGGCTGGTTAAAACAATTAGTAATTAGATCGTGTTTAAACGCAATTCAGAAAAATAAAAAATGGACGTTTACTGATTTTGAAGAAAATCTGAACGAAACAACCGAATCTGTTTTTGATTTTGAACAGCTAAGCGAAAACACCGAACAAAAAATTAAAATTAATAATGCCTTGCAAAGCATTAAACCCAATTATCGGGTTGCTATTACCTTGCATTTTATTGAAGGTTTTGATTTAGACGAAATGTGCAGCATTTTAAACATTACCAATGGCAATTGCCGCACCTTATTATCTCGAGCTAAAACGGCATTACGAACCAAAATTGTAGCACATGAACAAGTTATATAAAACAACAGAAGATTGGGATTTTTTAGAACCCAACAACGGGCATGAAATGCGCTTTATAAAAAAGCTAGAAGCACAAGCTAAACCTGTAAAAAAAATAAAATACAACGCGTACATAAGTTGGGCAGCTGTTTTAGTTCTAAGCATTTGCTTTGGTATATATTACGTACAAAATCAACCAGTACAAAATCAAAATTCATCTACTCAAAATTATTACAGCAATCAAATTGCTTTACAAATACATACGCTTAAAGAACTTGAAACACCTTTAACCAAACCAATAATCAATGATGCCATTCAGGAAATTAATAAGCTGGAAGCCGATTATAATAAATTAGAAAAAGAACGTAAAGCAAAAGGCAGTAACGAGCAATTACTTAATGCCATGATCGTAAACTTACAAACCAGAATAGATTTTCTACAACGAGTTCAATCACAAATCAATCAAATCAACGAATTAAAAAAATCAAGTAATGAAAACATCCTTTAAACTTTTAGCCTTGCTAATTTGTTTCGTACAATTTAGTTTGGCACATGCCAATCCGTTTACGTATCCTACAAAAAGCAAAACGATTACTAAAGAATTTGCTGTAAGTAAAGATGCTGCAATGGAGGTAAAAAACAGATACGGAAATGTAACCGTAATTCTGTGGGACGAAAGCAAAATTGCGTACGAAGTACAAATTAAAGTTGGTGCCAAAAACGACAAATTAACCAACGAACTTTTAAACGACATTTCGGTAAACTTTACCACTTTAGGTAACGGGGTAATGGCCGAAACTATAATTCCGAAATCAACTAGCGGAAACCGTGAAATTGAAGTAAATTATACCATAAAAATTCCACGCAACGCTCATGCAAAGGTTGAACAGAAATATGGTAACGTTTTAATTCCTGAATTAAACGGTAAATTAAACTTAACCTGCCATTATGGTAGCTTTACGTTGGGTAAAATAAACAGCCAGCATAACGATTTTGATTTGGCTTATGTTAGCAATGCAAAAGCTGCTTTTATAAATTATGCTACATTTAATGTACGTTATTCAACTTTAAGCCTAGATAAAATTAATTATTTGGTAGCTAAAGGCAATTACAACACTTTTAAAATGGAAAATGTTGGCACCTTTAATTTTGAAACCAATTACAGCAATTTAAGTGCAAACAAAGTTCAAAAGCTTGAAATTTCTGGTAATTATTTACGTTTAAATTTTGACGAAGTTGGGGTTTCATCTATTGTAAAATCAAGTTATACCACCATGAAGCAACAAATTACGGCACAAACCGAATTTGTACAATACAAAGGCAATTATGCTACGCTTACCATTAATAACATAAAACCGCAGTTTAATTTTGATATTTTTGGATCGTATTTAAGTTTAAAGTCAAATATGGATTTGAATTATACTACGCAAATAACCAAAGGCAATTCTCGTCATTATACCGGAGCAACAGCAAACGGTAAAGGTTTAAAAATTAATATTGAAAGCAACTACGGAACCGTAAACTTAAACAACTAAAAAATTATATTATGAATAAAATAGCAGTATTAATTTGCTTATTTATAAGCATATCTACAAGCGCAATTGCACAGAAAAAAATTAACGGAAACGGACAAGTGCAAACCGAAACACGTAAAACTAATGCTTACGAAAGCATTAAATTAATTGGCTCATCAAACGTTACCTTAGTTCATGGTACCGTTGGCGAATTAACCGTTACTGCAGAATCGAATATTTTAAATTATTTAGAAACTTATGTTGAAAACAACGAATTAGTTATTCGATTAAAACCCAATCACAATTTCAACACAACCAAAGGTGTGCAAGTTGTAGTTCCGGCTCAAAAAATTAGTCAAGTTACGTTAACCGGATCGGGAAAAATAGCAACTAAAAATACCACATTGCAAGCTAAAAAAATAAATCTTAGCTTGAGCGGATCTGGTGATATGGAACTAGCTATTGAAGCAGAAGCAGTGCAAGCACAAGTTAACGGATCGGGCGATATGGCTTTAAACGGAAAAACCCAAGACTTAAACGCAGCAGTAAAAGGCAGTGGAGATATTGATGCTAGTAAATTAAAAGCTGCAACTGCAAAATTAGAAGTTTTTGGATCGGGCGATATAAAAGCACAAGCCAATAACGAAGTAAATGCAGCAATAATTGGTTCGGGCGATATTCATGTTACCGGAAAACCACAAAAAGTAAATCAAAATGTAAAAGGCAGCGGTAGCGTTGTAGTAAAATAAAAAAAGCGGTTTAAAACCGCTTTTTTTATTTTTTATAAACATATGTATAAAACCACATGATGGTGAATGACGGAATAATATCTATTCCGGGCATAATTTCTTCAATAAACGTAACAATAGATGCTGCTTTACCAGCCTTACTTGGGTACATTACGTTCATAAAATACATGGCCAAAGGCGCCCAAAAAACATCAATACCTTCACCAAGACCCGGAATTAAATAACTTGCATTCCCTAGTAAATCAAACACAACTCCGAGTATTAAATTTCGAATGCGATGTTTGGGTTTGGGTTTTATTTCAAGTAAATCTTTATTTTTCATACCGTATAAAATTGCTACAAAGCTTTAAATTTGGAACAACAACCTTGCCATAAATTAAAAAAAAAAGGCATTCAGGCCGTTTAGTACTTGTAAAAAATCAAATTTAAAATATAAAAAATATAGATTTGAGGTTTGATTTAGACTGAAAATCTTTGTTACTTTGTTTAAATACCATTTCCATGATTTTAGCTCAAAACATTCATAAATATTACGATAACTTTCACGTTTTAAAAGGCGTAAACTTAGAAATTAAGCCCGGAGAAATTGTTTCTATCGTAGGTGCATCAGGTGCCGGAAAAACAACTTTGTTACAAATTTTAGGCACATTAGATCAGCCTAAAAAAGACGGAAACAGCAGTTTGATTATTGATGGCATTGATGTGTTACAATTGAATGATAAAAAGCTTTCGCAATTTAGAAATCAGAAGTTAGGATTTATTTTCCAGTTTCATCAATTATTACCCGAATTTACAGCTTTAGAAAACGTTTGTATTCCGGCTTTTATACAAGGTAAAACACCTAAAGAAATGGAAGAAAAAGCCAAAAGCCTTTTAACTCGTTTGGGGCTTTCACATCGTTTTAATCACAAACCTGCTGAACTTTCGGGCGGAGAACAACAACGCGTTGCGGTAGCTCGTGCTTTAATTAATGATCCGGCGGTAATTTTAGCCGACGAACCTTCGGGAAACTTAGATACGCAATCAGCCGAAAATTTACATAATTTGTTTTTTGAACTTCGTGATGAATTTGGTCAAACCTTTGTTATTGTTACCCACAACGAGGATTTTGCAAACATGGCAGACCGAAAGCTAGTTATGATAGATGGCGATATTCGACATGAAAAAATAAATGAAAAATAAAAAAAATCCCCAAACTTAAGTTTGGGGATTTTTTTTAAACTTTTATAAACGAATATAAAAAAGATGCCAAAAGCAATTATAAATAAAAAGATACTATTAATAAACAACAATACGCTGCCTTTTATACCGGTTACCCAAATGGATTGTTTATACACTTTTTGAAGGGCTATGTAAAAATAAATTACGGTGTATAAAATGATTAATAGGTTTAGTAATTGAATTACAAAAACAACAATTTCTGCATCTACAGGAATAAAACTTAACGCAGTATTACTAATTGACATTACAGCATAGGCTAATAAAAACATAGAGAAATAATGCAACGTAAAAATACCATGATCTGTAAATCGTCAGC